>DAIREI010000190.1:0-4310 GCA_036795675.1 Bacteroidales bacterium | reverse complement strand
GGGGAGTAGCGCGAAGCGCATTAAAAGAGTTGCTTCGCGCAAAGTCCCCTCCTTAGGAGGGGACTTAGGGGAGGCGTTATATCGCCTCTAAGAATTTTATCAATGCTTCGCGGTCTTCTTTCGGCATATTGCGAAACTTCTCTTTCGATTCTTTGGCTTGTCCGCCGTGCCAGAGAATGGCCTCTTCGTAGTTGCGGGCGCGAAGGTCATGCAACATATCGCTGTGTCCCGATACCACTTTCATCAGTCCCCTACCCCACAAGGGCGTGGTACGGCACTCTTGTGCACGGCCGGCTTCCAGCATCTCCAGGTCGTGGCGCAAGAGGTCGGTATAAGGATAAATCTTCTGGTTCGATAGTTCGGGCATCGGTTTGTAGTTGGTACGGGTCGTCCACGAAGGGCGATGGCAGGCCGCACAACCGGCTTCCTTGAACAGTTCTTTGCCTCGCTGTACTTCGGGCTTATCCAAGTTGCGTGCTGCCGGAACAGCCACACCGCGGTGCCACACCATAAAGGCTTCGTAATCTTCCTGCGTCATTTCGGGCATCAGTTCGTCCGACATCAGGTTGTTGTATATCTCCTCTTCAGTCTGCTCTAAAGCGGCTTGAACTTCGGCATCTTGCGACATTACTTTGGCATATTCGGCCGTAATGTAGTTTTTGCGGCGGTCGGGGCGCGTTACATTGGTAATGTTCCAAAGTGCGTTTGAGCCGGGACCATTGTCGAGCGTAGCCCGGGTACAGAGGTAGGTGAAACGTCCCGGGTGTACGCCGGGATAGTAAGGATTCAGTCCGGTTTCGTCAATATCGGCGCCAATCACCCCTTGGGCATAGCCTCGGGCTTGCTGGTCGGCATACTCCCGGCGCAGGTCTTCGTCGGAAATGGCATCGAGAAGCCCTACCCCATAAATACCGATAGTAGCTTCGATACAGGCACGATGCTGACTCATATCGAAGTCCTTAAATAAGATGGCACTTTGGTCTACTTCTATTTTAGGATAGATGAGCGTTCCCTCGTAGGCATAGCCCTGACTGTAAGGCGTTCCGTCGGCATACTTGTTGCCGTGTTCGTCTACGTGGTTTAACCAACTCAACTCCACGCCCGATTCATCGATGGGTGGTTTGTAGGGCGATACGGCGCGGGTCTGCGTCATCCCGGTAAAGTATTTGCTTGCCAATGGCAATCCGGGTTGGCTGGGGTCGTAAATCATCAGCAAGTAACCGTTGCGACTGTCGTTGGTATTGAAGTTCTCTACCCGGGCGCTGCGGCCTCCGTAGCTGGGGTGGCAGGCAATACAAGACTTGCGGATGTACACCGGGCCTAAGCCGGAGTAGGCGGTACCTTCGGTCGTTACAAAACTCTTTTCGAAGATGCGTTCGCCCCGCATAAAGGCTTGAAAATAATCGGGGTCCTCATCGATGAAAGGCATAGGCTGCTCGTAGGCTTTGGTATTGGCCAGGAAGACGGTACCACTCTTTCCGCCCGGATACCACTCGTCGCTCAGCTCTTCATTGCCGGAGCCGTTGCCCGAACCGTTATTGTCATCACACGCTGCTATCATGAATAGCATCATTAATAAATAAACAAAATTGATTTTTTTCATATTATTATTGTGTTAACTGTTCTTTTATTAAACATTATGGAGAGACCCGCCGTCCGGCGAATCTCTCCTTGAATTAATCTACTAATTTTGGCTTAATAAAGAGTTCTATATAATCATTTTATGGCTGCATCTACTAAGGAGAATACGTCGCGTAGTTCGATGCAGGCATCGGCTGCGGCATCAACGATCTCGTCCATGGAGTTGTCTCCGTTTTTCTTGGCAAGAACCACTTCGTAGAACGATTGACTACCGTTCTTTCCTATTGCTCTAATCTTAGTAAAGCAGTTCTCTATCTTGTCCTTTACCCGTTCGTCCAACTCGGGATTTACTTTGGCAATGTATGTGCTCAACGAGATGGAGGGACGGTTGCTATTGTTTGTACCGCCGAGGTAAGCATTCTTTATGCTTTCGATGTTATTGCAATAGTCGTCCAGCGAATGCCAGCTGTACCACGATTCTACCTTTTCGGTAGCCCGGTCGTCGTAGGGTTCTCTTATCTTCACAGCTCCTACCTCTTCGGCAATGGTTGAACAACCGACCGAGATTTCGCGTACAGTCTCGATCAATGATGGGTTGGCCGTACCGTTTTTGAACTTGGTGCCGTAGTTGTGGTAAGTGGTGTAGCGGTTGTAGTGGGTTACTACATCGGCGTTCTCTTCGAATACCGACAGCATCTCGCTTGTTACATTATCTTTTCCCGCCCACGATACATAGGCCAGGATGCAATCCCACACCATCACGTCGGTTACGGCAGTGAGGTACTTGAGTTCGGCGGCGGTCAGGTCGCTCACTTTGCGGCTTGCGCCATCGCGATAGAGCAGGTACTCGGCCACATGAAATCCGATCACTTCATTGTCGAGGTCCCGGGCTTCCGCTCCGGTAATATTTCCATTCTTCTCAACTATAATCTTCTTTATTTCTTCCAGTTCCAATGGCCAAGAGTCGATATGCCCATCGATGTCATACCCGTTCTCGCCGATAGGACCAAAGAGGAAGGCTTCGTTCATTTCCCACCAGATACGCATAGCCATCCAAGCGTCGGATGCTTCCTTCATCTTCTCGTCGGTAGGGTTTTCCTTCAATTCATTGTTTACCTTCCGCATGTTGATAGCTGCTTCCGCCATCGCTTTATAGGTAGGGATGATAGTCTTGTCGACAAATGTTTCGAGGACGTCGTAGTAAAGTTCATCGTCTTCGTCGATGGGGTTATTATTGTCATCGCACGAAACTGCACTAAATACCATTACCAGCGTCGCAACGGCCATTAATAAGTGTTTGAATAATCTGTTCATATTAATCTGTTTATAATTAAGTTAAGTCATTATTTATTTCGTAAAGAATCCTGCATACGCTACCTCGAGGGATATAGTAGGCTCATCGTTGTAAGGGTTGTCTATCTTCCGGTAAGCGTACTCGGCTTTTATTACCACCTCTTTTATGGGGAAGTAGTTAATGCCGGCACTGTACACGTTCCTTTTCCAATAGGGCTTAGCCGTGATTTTTCCCTGGATCTTATACATGGAGTTGTAGTAGCCGAAGTGTCCGTACACGTATAGTTTGCTATCGTCTTTCTTGCAGTTGAATAATGAGAGAATGTCGTAACCGGCTTCTACGTAGTAGCTCAGTACATCCGAAGCCACATCGGTACGGGGTGACGGACTAGCCGATTGAAGTCCTTTGTTCAGCCTCGATATAATCTCCGAATCGCTCAGGTGGCCGTATATCACACTGGTTCTGGCCAGTATATTGCGGTCGTCATATACCGCATCGAAGGCACCTACGGTGACGGCACCCTTGCCCATACCCTCGTAATGACCGGCTTTCACACTGTTCAGCATCGAGTAGCCGAAGTATCCGCTCAAGCCCATGCGTAAGCCGGGGATGGAGTAGTTGTCTATTCTCGCTGCACCGGCGTATTGGGTAGCCATCTTAAACTCGTAGGGAGATACGGAGCCGCCTTGTATCCAGTTGCTGTCGCCAAAGCGTTCGGCATCGAGACCAGCCAGGAATTGACCTTCGTAGCGCCAGTCGCCGACCCGTCCCCAAAGACTGACTCCGGTTTCGTGCCATGTACAAGGTATCATCGTCGCATCCTCTTCGGGACGGAGCACCGAGAAGTATTCGGTAGGCAGGTGATACTGGTTGGTAAGCCCTATGGGTACGATGATGTGTCCCAGGCGAAGGTTAAGCGCATCGGAGAATGACTTCTCTATCCAGAACTGTTCCAGGACAATCTCGCCGCCCTTCTCTACTTCCTGTTCAAACTCGCCGCCTTCTGTGATCTCCACTTCTACGGAAGAACCGTTACCGCCATGCTCAAACTCAATCTCCGTCCCCATCTTCCAGCCTTTGCCGAAGTCGTAACTGATAGACAACACTACATGCGGAAGGTCGAACTTGCCGTAGGTTTTGTCTTTGTGCCTGTCGGGGTGGAAGTAACGGTCGGGGTTGTTGGAGTAGAACATCCGTTGGTAAGCCACTTCGCCGTAACCGCCTATTTGCAGTTTAGATTTCTTTTCTTCCTTTACTTCCGTTTTGGTTGTGGCTGATGTAGTTGCATCTACTTCCTGAGCAGAGCCATAAAGGGATAGTGACAAAAAAACGGCAATTATCAATGCTTTCTTAATACTGAAATACTTCATGTATGTATTGTTTAGTGGGCATCCTATTTCAAGTTGCAAAGGTATTTGACCTCATCAAAAGGCGC
>DAIREI010000189.1:0-4310 GCA_036795675.1 Bacteroidales bacterium | reverse complement strand
CCAAGTTTGAATTGGGCATCCAGTATTGGTTCAACCCCTCATATCTCTGGTATGTTTTTTTCAAGACGATGATCTTTGCTTTTGTAATCGTAACCACTTCTTCTTACTTCGGATACAACGTAAAAGGCGGCGCATTGCAAGTGGGCAAAGCCAGTACCAATTCGGTGGTGATGTGCAGCATCCTGATACTCTTCCTCGATTTGATATTAACCCAACTAATTCTTACCTGACAGGCGATGATTGGAGTAAGACATATCAACAAATCGTTCGACGACAAAGTAGTGCTGAAAGACATCAGCGCCACCTTTGAAGAAGGGAAGACCAACCTGATTATCGGGCGAAGCGGCTCAGGCAAAACAGTATTGATGAAGATAATTATCGGCCTGCTCTTGCCCGACAGCGGCGATATACTCTACGACGACCGCAATCTTATCACGATGAAAAAGAAAGAGATAAAGACTCTTCGCAACGAGATGGGGATGCTGTTTCAGAGTTCGGCCTTGTTCGATTCGATGACCGTACTGGAGAATGTAATGTTTCCGCTTACCATGTTTACCCGTCAAAGCAAGAAAGACAGGGAGAACCGCGCCATGTTCTGCCTCGACCGCGTAGAGCTGAAAGAAGCGGCTAACCTGTATCCTGCAGAAATAAGCGGGGGGATGATGAAACGGACGGCCATTGCCCGGGCCATTGCCCTAAACCCTAAATACCTCTTGTGCGACGAACCCAACTCGGGCCTCGACCCCAAGACCTCGCTGCTGATAGACGACCTGATATTCGACCTGACCAAAGAATATAATATGACAACGGTAATCAATACCCACGATATGAATTCGGTAATGAATATCGGCGAGACCATTATATTTATTAACGATGGAGAGAAGGAATGGGAAGGTACCAAGGAGGAAGTGATGCACTCCACTAATAAGATACTGAACGACTTTGTCTTCGCCTCCGACCTATTTAAGAAAGTAAAAGAAGCAGAAAATACCTGGTATGATGGAGCATAATAAAATAAAACTATTGGGGCTACTAGCAATACTGCTTGCGATGGGCAGCCTCGTCTCTTGCAACCAAAAGCATTATGCCGTAAAGGAGATGCAAGTAAGCCGCATTGTCATCGACTCCACTTGGGACAGCCAGGCTAATCCGGGATTGGAAAAGTTGGTGACCTCGTACAAGATGGCGCTGGATAATCAGATGGACATCGAGATTGGCACGGCCGCACAAACGATGAAGAAAGGACGCCCGCAAAGCCTGCTGGGCAACTTCACCGCCGATGCCTTAAGAAAAAGAGCCAATGAGGAATGGGGTAATATCGACTTTGCCATAGTCAATACAGGCGGTCTGCGCTCTACCCTCAACAAGGGAACGATTACCGTGGGTAATGTCTACGAGATTTATTCCTTTGACAACACGATGGTATTGCTCGAACTCTCTGCTTCCAACATAGAGCAGTTCTTCAAGCATATCGTGTCGGTGGGCGGACAGGCGTTGTCGGACAATGTACAAGTGGTAGGTAATGGAAAGAAACTCACCTCGTTGAAGATTGGGGGCAAGCCGCTCAACCCAGACAAGGTGTACCGCATAGCTACACTCGACTACCTGGCCGAAGGCAACGACGGGATGACGGCTTTTACCAAGGCCATAACTAAGATAGACTCGGGCATTACCCTGCGTGATGTGATGTTGGATTATATTAAGGAACAAACCGCAAACAACAAAGTAATAGATGCGAAACAGGATAATAGGATTACTCTTAATCCTTAGCCTTACCATTCAGGCTCAGACTAATAAAGAGATAGTGGTGTTGCACATCAACGACACCCATAGCCGCATTGAACCCATGCCGGCCAACGACTCGCGCAACGCCAACAAAGGGGGCATGATTCGCCTTGAGGCTGCCGTAGAAAATGAACGAAAAGAGAATAAGAATGTGTTGCTGCTCCATTCGGGCGACCTGGTGCAGGGCACTCCTTATTTTAATGTATTCAAAGGAAGAGCCGAAGTAGAAATACTGAACTTCATGAAAGTAGACGCAGCAGCTATCGGCAATCACGAGTTCGACTACGGGCTGGATGTATTGAAGGACATGGTAGAGTTAGCCACTTTTCCTTTCTTATCTACCAACCTCGACTTCTCTGAAACCAATCTCGACGGCATGACGCACGAGTACATCATATTGAAGAAAGACGGAATCAATATCGGCCTGATAGGGCTTACCCCCAACCCCGACGGTCTGGTGGCGAAAGACAATTATAAAGGAATGATTTTCCTCGACCCCATCGAGTCGGCCAACAAAACCGCCGACCACCTGCGCAACGACAAGAAGTGCGACCTCATCATCTGCCTCTCCCACCTCGGCTATTACACCCACGAGAATGCCATGGGCGATATCCGGCTGGCGAAGAACTCCCGCAATATCGACATCATCATCGGCGGGCACACCCATTTCGTCCCCGGCAAGCCCCATTATGTATATAACGCCGACGGCAAACCCGTGCTCATCGATCAAGCCGGCGGATTAGGATTGGATATTGGCAGGATAGAGGTGAAGATGGAGGAGGAGTAAGGCTGAAAGCCTTATAAGCAATCTCATCTTTTGATTAGGCCAAAGGCCTAAATAGCAATAGCATAGGGCAACGCCCTATGAATTGAGCAATCCTATTCCTACAAGCAGCCCCAACGGGGCGAAAGCAATAATGCTTTGAGGGCTTCACCCTCACCCTATGTCATACATATCCTTTCGCCGGGCGTTGCCCGACGCTATTGCTCTCAAGACCTTCGGTCTGCTATCTTCGTTCCACGACTGTTTCCAAAATGAAAATAGTCGCAATTGCACTCTAAAAAGTAAAATCGGCAAAAGAGAACAGGCTGAAAGCCCGATTAGCAATAGCATAGGGTAACACCCTATGAATTTAGCGATCCCCATCATGGGTTAGCCCCAACGGGGCAAAAGCATGCTTTAAGGGCGTTGCCCTCACTTCCTCCATCTCACGTCTTTTCGCCGGGCGTTGCCCTATGCTATTGCTTGCCAGACCTTTGGTCTTCATTCTCTCTTCGTCAATAGGTTGGTTTTTTATTCATTTATCAATATTTCCCATCATTATTTGTAACTTTGCCAACAAAAGAAATAATAAATAATGAATAATGAACAAACGGCTAATATTCACTTTACTTATCATATTCTTTCTGCTCCCCGCCCACTCCCAAACCACCCCAAATCTATACAAAAGCGCCGACCGCAAGAAGATGAAGCAATGGGTGGACAGCATATATAAGACCTTGACGCTCGACGAAAAGATTGGTCAACTCTTTATGCTGGTGGCCGACCCGTCCTCTTCTTATCATGAGCGGATACAGAATAATATCCGAGACCAAAAGATTGGTGGGGTATTGTTCTCGGGAGGGCGGCTGCCGGATCAGGCCAAGAGCATGAACCTCTATCAAGAGAAGAGCCGCGTGCCTTTGCTTATGTCTTTCGACGGTGAATGGGGGTTGGCTATGCGGCTGAAGGAAGATACTCCGCTTTTCCCTCATAACATGATGCTGGGCGCCGTGCAGGATATGGAGTTGTTGCGCCTCTACGGAAAGGAAGTGGGACGTGAATGTAATGAGCTGGGGGTTCATATCAATTTTGCTCCCGTAATTGATGTCAACATCAACCCATCCAATCCGGTAATCGGCAACCGTTCATTCGGAGAAGACCCTTACTTGGTATCCGAGCGGGGCATCGCTTACGCCCGCGGATTGGAGAGCCGTAACGTTATTGCCGTTGGCAAGCACTTCCCCGGGCATGGCGATACGAATACCGATTCACATAAAGCCACGCCTCGAATCAACCATAACCGGGAACGCCTGGAGTCGGTAGAACTTTATCCTTTCCGGCAATTTATCAATAGCGGCTTTTCGGGTGTGATGACCGGCCACTTGGCTGTGTCCGCACTCGATAACACTTCGGGACTGCCCACATCGCTTTCTCCTATTATAATAAAGGACTTGCTGATTGAGGAAATGGGATTCACCGGATTAACCTTTACCGATGCGCTGGTAATGCAGGGGGCAACAGGTGGCACGCACAACATTTGCGTACAGGCGCTCTTGGCAGGCAACGATGTACTGCTCAGTCCCGGAAAGCCGGTGGCTGACTTCGATGCCGTAAGGAAAGCGGTAGAGAGCGGCGTAATCCCCCAAAGCTTGATTGAGGAAAAATGCCGGAAGATATTGCAGTACAAATACATTGTAGGCTTGAACAACTATAAGCCCATCCAAACCAGCGGCTTGAAAGACCGGATTAACTCCCAACATGC
>DAIREI010000188.1:0-4330 GCA_036795675.1 Bacteroidales bacterium | reverse complement strand
GTCTATGCACAATTCCTGCGCTTTCATCAGATAATCAAACGCCTTTCCGTTGTCACCTGAATCGCTCCAGTAGTTGCCCGTATTCAAGTAATTGATCATCAGCATACCATCCCAATTATTTATCTCCAGCTCGCTGATAAAGCTCTCTATCCTGCCCAGTATCTCTGGCTTTGATTCTTCATCACTGTTGCTGAGGTAGAGATAGTTCAGATTGGTCTTGATGCTAAATTCAACAATATCGTCCAATCCGGGATCGACCCATTCCAGCCCCTCCAAGTAATACTCTTCCGCCAGATTAAACAAATCGACATATCCGGCTATGATTCCCAAAGCATTGTAAGTCCGGGCCACCCACAACGAGTCTTTCATCTGTATCGCCTTGTCCAATATATCCAACGAGACGGTAAAGACCTCGGCATAATTTCCCTCTGACAATCGTATATGCCTGAGTGCCGATTTCAAGACAATTTCATCACGTGGGCTAGCGATGCCATCAGCCAGCAGGCGGTTTACATTGATAAGCAGTTGGGGATTCCTTATTCCCTGTCTTTCGCTTAGCAAGGCTTCGGAGTAGAGTGTTCGCGACAACAATTTCACACTGTCTCTGCTCGAATGGGCAATCTGATACATTTCTTCGATGAAATCGAAGGATTTTGCTCTATTCACAAAAGAAAACCGTTCCACATTATTCTCCAGAGACGTGAAATAATCGGATTCTTCGAGCGGGAATGCTGGAAAAGAGGAGATGCAAATAAGCAAGAGTGCTAAAAAAAGCCTTTTCATTGTAACACAAAGGTAGTTTGTTTTGCCTGTTTGTCCAAATATGGGGATTAAAAAGCGACAATATCGGTTTACAAATGGTATTGCTTAACAAATGTTGACATATTATAAGAGGTGATGCTCAATTTGTTTCTAAATGTTTCTCTAATTTTACAACTGAAAATTACATTGTTCAATTAATATTTATCAATCCATGAAGAAAAAGAACTACTTACTTTTCTGTATGCTGTTAATATGCGGCATCTTGTTTGGTAATGCTTCCCAAATCCATGCCGATGTGGGGACGTTAACCATCAACCGGGCTGGCATAGTGGAAGAATCCACTGAATCAGAAGTCAGCGTCACCGCCTCAACCGGCGAAAAGATCACGCTATCGAATAGTTTCAACTTAGACGTTGAAAATTGTGTTGAAGTCAAGTTCAAGCCGACGGGATGCGCCATTTACAATCTTGTCGAAATGCCTGGTGCGATTACTAAAATCACCATCAAGATGCCTGCATCCGGCGAGTTCACCTCTATCGACTGGACAGTCAACCTGCCCAACGAAGGAGAAAACAGCATTGTTTTCTTCATCATGAACTCTTTGGAAACTAAGAATCTGTCCAATGCCGGCGAATCAATAAGCTGGAATATAGACGCAGACAAAGGCCTTAAATACTTCGGCATGTCATTCACGGGCGGCTCAAAAGCCCAATTCGAATCATTGGTCGTTGAATACCAAGCAGAAGCTGGCTCGAGCCATACCGTCACCCTATCCGACCGGGGCGCGACAAGCACGCTTTCGGGAGCTACTGTAACCCTTCCCTCCAAAACCCCGGCTCCGGCATGCGCCACCCTGGGTTGGGAATTTGCTGGATGGTCTCTTGCCGAAACAGGTGTCACTGCCGGCGACATCATCCCTGCCGGGCCATACACGCCCCAAGCAGACGTCACGCTCTATGCCGTGTACAAGCAGGAAAGCTTAGGCCCGGCCTCTCTCACGGTTAGGAATACCGATTTTGAAAATCTATCGACAAATGTCACAGAAGTACAAACTATCACGGTCACCTCAACGGCAGGCGACGAGATCAGCATCAAAGCCGATATCAGCGGCCATCCTCAAGGGCCGAGGCTGTCTACCAGAAACAACATGTCTTTGCATAATATCAGCGCGTTGCCGGGAGCCATTACGAAGATAACAGTGGCCGGAGCCTCTTTCACAAAATGGACGCCGGCTTTCTCCACCAATGCCGCCTTGGGCGATTTGTCGGAAGTTCCGGGAATGCCCGAAGGGAAGGAAGGCACTCAGTCCAATGGAGAGCTCACCTGGAGCATCGATGCCGACAATGACTTCCGCTATTTCAGGATGGCTCCCCCAGCCAGTTCACGTGTTGCTTTCAGTTATGTTACCGTAGAATACGAAAGCACCGCTACATCGGTCATTTACGATACCAACCCCGATTGCGGCGAGCCTACGCTTGCCGTATCCCCTCTCGACCCGATAGCCCTCGAGGCCAATCTGGGCTCATCGGCGCAAACCACGCTCACCATCACGGGTAGCAATCTGACTTCGACTGTCGACATCCTGGTATTGCCCGCTCAGATGAATTCGGTTTTTATCGTGACGCCCAACACCATCGAACCCGACAGTGAAGGCACCGTAAACCAAGAGGTGGTAGTCAAGTTCAGCCCTATGGCGGTAAACGTGAGCAGCGGCAAGCTGCGGGTAAGCACCGAAAGCCTAAACTTCATCGAGATCAACCTCTCGGGAACAGGCAAAGAAGTTTCTGTCAATAAGCCTACGCTTACCGAGATAGCCGATTTGAAATGCACGTCATTCTACGTCTATTGGTCGCAAGTGAATGATGCCGATGGTTATTACGTACACGTAGAGGCAGCTGGGGAAGAGATTCCCGGTTCACCCTTCGTCATTCCGAACACTGACTATGCCGCCCCGGTAACCGGCCTCACCCCCGAAACGGAATACACTGTATATGTGGAGGCCTACGTCGGCGATGTCGTTTCTGAGCCTTCGAATACATTAAAGAAAACCACTCCCCCATGCTCTGAATATACTATTACGCTGAACAATCGCGGCACTATTGTCGGGACACTCACCGGCGTCACTGTCACGTTGCCGGAGGCATCGCCAAGCTACGATTGCATGATAGCAGGCTGGTCATATTACGGCTGGACAACATCAAGCTTTTTCCCTTCTGAATATAATACTTTCTCCGGCGAATACACGCCGACGCAAGACCGCACTATGTATGCTGTATTCCAAAAAGAAGGCGAGTTGTCATTGGATCCCGAATGCGAACCCGCCCCAGGGATGAGCATTCCTTATACTCAAAACTTCGATGAGGAAGCCCCCCCGACACTCCCCGCAGGCTGGGAGGCGGAAGATGTAAATGCTGACGGCTTGGCATGGAGAGTCATCGCCAATTATGACGGAGGCCCCTTAGTGGCTCAATCATTGCCCAACTTCCTGGGTATGGGATTTTCTTCAGGAAGCACAGTAGACCCCACAAGCATGGACGACTGGGTATTCAGCCCCATGCTGCGCCTGGAAGCCGGGAAACAGTATAAAGTCAAATTTTCAGTCCGAATTCCGGCCAGCTATCTTGTTGTCGACATGAAACTTCTAGTGGGAACTTCTCAGTCGAGTTCGTCAATGACAGGGCAGCCGCTGTGGAGCGAAATCTTGACAGGAGAAGAGTTTGTGGGTTATAAAGCTATCGAACGCATTGTCCAGGTGGAAAATACGGGCGATTACACCTTCGGATTCCATTGCCAGGTAGGAACTTTCGCATATCCTACCGCAATAGATGATTTTTCAGTCGACATCCACCATGTAGTAGCCGATAAGGTATTTCCCGAAAACGGCGCAACCGATGTACTGACGAATACCGCAGTCTATGCCGAATTCAACCAAGACATCACGGACAAAATCATCGACTTGAGCCTGATAACGATAGGGGGCGATAATGTTTCTGCTACCCTGAAAGATGGAAACAAAATAGAGATAGAGCACGATGTTTTGGATTTTAACAAAACCTACACCGTAAATATCCCGGCCGGAGTCATTGAAGGATTCGCCGGACATTCCTGGACATTTACCACCGTAACGGCAAACGTTGAACTTTACGATATGAGCATAGAGGACGGAAGCACAGGAGTATGGCCGAACACGGTCATCGGTTTCCGCTTCAACAAGCCCGTTTCCGTTGCCAATGCAGGCGGTATCTCTATCAACAACGGCGCAACCGGGGTTCAACCCCGCGTGGATGGCAATTACCTCTACATCGATCATGACCCGCTTCCAAGGGATTTGACATACACCGTCACTATAGCCCCGGGAGCCATACAAGGGTGGGACGGAACTTCTTTGAGCTTCTCTGTCATCAAAAGCGGAACCATCCCAGATGTAGATGCTCTATACCAGCTTAGATTAGGATTCTTAATCGTAAGGGCCTTGTCTGAAAACGGCCGCTATCTGACTGCCAAATCCGGAGGCGATAATGGAGTAGTGGTATGGGACCTTTTAGAAGGAGAATCTTTCTATCCGGTC
>DAIREI010000187.1:0-4344 GCA_036795675.1 Bacteroidales bacterium | reverse complement strand
CGCAGGTCTACCGGAGTAGATACTACAATCCGCTCATTCAGTTTATCGGGGGCTATTCCTGCTCCTTCGGTCAAGTGTCCGCCGCCGCCATTGCCTCGGTAGGAGTTAATGGCCACTAGGTATTCGGCATTCATATCGAAGGCTTTGCCGTTGGCCATCACCGGATTGATACTTATCTTTTTGCCTGCAGGCTTGGTAACGTCTACCGTATAGCTTATCCCCGCCGCCGAATCGAAGTTATAGCTCGAGTTGCGGAAACGGTAGCCGTTGCCTCGCGAGTTGGGTTGTATGTCTAACAAATGGTCGGCGGGCGACTGCATTTCATTAGTCCATATCTTATACGAGTGCTCGAGGAAGTCCTTGATCTCACGGCCTGTCAGCCGCATGGTATAGAGGAAGTTCTCGTACTTATAGAGCTTAAACATATCCGATACATATATGGGTCCCTCGGCAATGTCGGTGTCGAACGAGAGGGGGGCGGCGAAAGAGACGTCGGCATCGGTCAGGTCAAACTGAATACGGTGTATCAGGTCGACAAAAGAGGAGGGGCCGAAGTAGGCCTCGCGCGAGCGCATGGTAGCATGGTTATAGGCAATCTCTTCTCGTACAAACCCGTAAACCCTAAGGTATTCATCCCCAAACTCCTCGATAAACTCCTCGCTGGGTTCATAATCGTTTATATCTATCAGCTTGCCCGATACGGAACTTTCCCATTTATCATTCTTCTTTGTAAGCGTGATGGTAATCTCACTCAGGTAATTACCATTGGCTCCGGGGTTGATGATCAACACCGAATCGCCGGCGACGTTCTCTACCATCCGGTTCACCGGGCGATGGTCATGCCCCAGCATAATGGCGTCGAGGCCGGGTACTTCTATGGCAATGTTCTCGCCTCCGCCCTCTTCAATGCCTCCCGCCACTATACGCGAGTCGTAGCCGAGGTGAAAGAGGCCGAGCAAGACATCAAATCCCTCAAATTCTTTCAATTCGGGAACATATTCTTTAGCTACTTTTTTTGCATCTGCAAAGTGCATTCCGCTCCACAACGTCTCTGGTAACCAGGTGGGGATAGCCGGGGTGATGAGGCCTAAAACGCCTATGGTTACCCCGTCTGCTTCGTATAGAAGGCGAGAGGCGAAATAGGAGGTATTCGTATCGTTGCGCAGGGCGTTTGCGGCCATCCAAGGGAAGTTGCTCTCCCGCTCCACCCGGTCGTAAACGGCATGGCCGGCTTCGATGTCGTGATTGCCTACGGTTGCGGCATCGTATCCCATATAATTCATGATATGGGCACAAAGGTGCATGGATGTAGTATCTACAAAGTTGTAGTAGTAAGCCGTGGGCTGCCCCTGAAGAATGTCGCCGTTGTCGAGCAGAATCAAGCGGTCGCCGTACTTTTCTCGCTCTTGCTTTACGTAGGTATACACGCGCGACAGGCTGCCCGGCATGGCTTCGTCTTCTATGAAGTTATAAGGGAAATAGTTGCCGTGAATATCGCTTGTCTGCAATACCTTAAACGTTACCGTCTCTTGCGAAAAGGATATCCCGAAAGAGAACATAAAGAGCAAGCAAAGTATGCCGGGCTTTTTCATCGTCCGTTCTTTATGAGTGCGATAAACTCTTCCCTGGTTTTCTGCTGGTTAAATACCCCTGTAAAGTCAGAGGTGGTAGTGATGGAGTTCTGTTTCTCCACGCCCCGCATCTGCATACACATGTGTTGCGCCTCGATAACCACCATTACGCCCAAGGGGTTGAGTGTGCGCTGTATCGAGTCTTTTATTTGCATCGTCATTCTTTCCTGTATTTGCAGGCGGCGGGCGAATACGTCTACTATGCGGGCAATCTTACTCAGCCCGGTTACTGCCTTATTGGGGATATAGGCCACATGCGCTTTGCCGAAGAAGGGCAGCATGTGGTGTTCGCAGAGCGAGAAGAAGTCGATATCCTTCACTATTACCATCTGTTTATAGTTCTCGATAAAGAGGGCCGACGATAATATCTTGCCCGGGTCGTCGGCATAGCCTTTGGTGAGGAACTGCATCGCCTTGGCTACCCGATCGGGAGTCTTGAGCAGGCCGTCGCGTTCGGGGTCTTCACCCAGCAACTCCAGTATTTTGCGGTAGTGGTAAGCCAGCTCTTCTCTCTTGTCTGCTATACCTTGTTCATTTTCCATAGTTATTCATGCTTAATAGTCTGATGATACATTTACAATGTCGCCCACAATGTAGACCTCCTTCCCAAACTGGGGGAACTCCTTCTGCAATAGTTGGCGGAACATATTGGCCTCTTCGCGGGTGGTGAAATCGCCTACCAGCAGTTTCCAGTTGGGCGATTCGTAAACGAGGTAAGTACCCATGTCGCTAAACTTTTCCTTTATCAGGTTTTGCCGTCCCGAGGCTTCTCCGCGTGCTTTGCGCTGGTCGTTGCCCATATAAACAAGTATTCTGAATCCCTGCATCTTGCTCGATCCGGCGCTCTCATCCTCAAGGGCGGCGCCCTTAACGGGCGTTCCCAAAAGGGCGGTAATACCGGGGTCGCTCTCTACATCAATCGTTCCGGCGCCCGAAGTCTCGGTTTCCAAGGCATCGATAATCGTTTCTTTTTGCTGGGCAAAACAGCACATCGGCACAATCGTGCATAAGAATATGATCATATATCTTTTCATCAGAATGCTTCTATTATAGGGATGAATGTGTCTACTTTCAGTGATGCGCCGCCGATAAGGCCGCCGTCTACGTCGGGGTTGGAGAAGAGTTCTTTGGCGTTGGATGCATTGGCGCTTCCGCCGTAAAGGATGGATGTGTTACCGGCAATTGCTTTTCCGTATTTGCCGGCTACTATGCCGCGGATAAAGGCGTGCATTTCCTGCGCCTGCCCGGGTGTGGCCGTTTTGCCGGTACCGATAGCCCAAACGGGTTCGTAGGCCAATATCAGCTTGCCGAAGTCTTCGGGCGAGAGATCGAACAGGGCTTCGCGCACCTGCCTTTCCACTACCTCGTTTTGCCGTCCGGCTTCGCGGTCGTCCAGCACTTCGCCTATACAGAAGATAGGAGTGAGCCGGTTTTCGAGCGCCAGCAATACCTTTTCTTTCAGTATGGCGTTGGTTTCGCCGTAATAAGCCCTGCGCTCTGAGTGGCCGATAATTACGTACTGCGCACCGGTAGAGGCGACCATGGCGGCCGACACCTCGCCGGTGTAAGCGCCCGAAGCCTTATCGGCACAGTTCTGCGCCCCCACTTTCACTACGCCGCCCTTCAATGCCCCAGCTACCGGAGCCAAATGAATGAAAGGGGTACAAATAATGGTGTCGCAATTCATCACCTTTCCGGCCAACGCCGTCTCCAGTTCATTGGCTAGGGCCAATCCTTCTTGCAGGGTTTTGTTCATCTTCCAATTGCCTGCTACTATGTTTTTTCTCATATTGTTTAGTTTAATAATTTATGGTTTATTCTAATATACTAATACTCTAGTTCTCTATGTATGGATGCTGTAAGCATCTTTATCTTAGTAGCCGTGGACGTAAGTCCACGGTGTAGAGATACTACCAGAAACCGGAGTGGCTATAGCCACGATATCTTATGTATAGATGTCATCGCTCCGCGACTTCATTCTTTTCGTCCTTCTGCTCCGTGGACTTACGTCCACGTCTACTGAGATTTCGATGCGCTGCATCACTCTTTTTTCAGTATCGGGGGCTATTTCTTCATCCCGACTGCCCGGTTTTTCCTCCAGCTAAACTCCATTACAAGCACGGGAACATATAATAATATCAGCACGATGCTTAATATAATCATGTTGCGCACATCATGATTGGGGGGTATTTGCCCCAGGGGCGAATCTTCCAATCGGGTGGCGCCGAACTTCTCGTCGGATATTTTCCTGAAAGGCCATTTGTTGATAACGGTTCCCTGCCGTAAAAGTACCAGCCCGGGATTGGAACGGATGATGGTCTTCAACGTAATGGCGTCGACCTGGCCAAAGGGATAATCGGCGCCCGTAACCCTGCGCCAGTTCTCTATCTCCAGCGACGGCGAAGAGGTAAGGGCATAGAAATCGTAGCCGTTCTCTACGGCGTAATCATATATCTCGTTTATCTCGTCCACCCTCGATTCGTTGGCTTTCTCCAGCGTCCAGGCAACCAAGAGGAAGGTATAACCCTCGTTTTCGAGGATGATGTCGGTAATGTCGTCGCCCTCTTCGTCAAACACGTCAAACTCCTGAATAGGGGGTTCGTAGCCTTTCTCTATTACCTTCACCACCTGTTCCACAAAGGTCCAGTCGTCGGTCTTAGGGTAATTATCGAGGGTAAAGGTTTCTTTCACCCCGTCTTTCTCGTAAATAAAG
>DAIREI010000186.1:0-4349 GCA_036795675.1 Bacteroidales bacterium | reverse complement strand
CAAGCGAATTAGCGAAATTGATATTGTGGCTCTCAAATTGGAGAAAAACCAAGCTGTAGTAGCCGAAATAAAAAGGCAAAAGAAGAACTTCAAGCCGGAGTTACTTGCAACAAAGGTCGAGCATCTAAAAAACAAGGTGTTGCCGAAATATCAGATTGAAACGGTTTGTTTGTCGTTGGAGGAGCTGTAATAATGAGATTATTCAGGAAAAGTACCCGTAAAATCAAACATGTCCACCACTTTTTTACATAGCGCATAACTACCGAGAATACCGATTCCTCCTTCAATATTGCTGTAAACTTTTTGCGGTTCGGCTATGCCGAGGTCTATCATACCGCCGTGGATGCCGTCGTCGTCGGAACTGTTGCAGAGCAGGCTCACGAGGTAGTTGTAATAGGATTTGGAGATTGCATATAGTTTGAACTCCCGGTTCATCTGCTTGTAATCGGGCAATCGGCTTACTCCCTGCACAATCTCTTTCACTACGAGCGTATAGGTTTTCCCCTCTATGCCGCGGTCGGAAAATGGAAGCCCGTTTGGGGAATAGGGTTCCCATCCCGGCAATGAAGCATTTACCTGCTTGGCGAGCTGCTGAAACACGAACTCATAAGTGAAGTCACGCTCGCCCATAAATACGTCATACATCTCATTCTCTGAGTCGTATTGCAGAAAGTAGAAGTTTTCTTCATCGGGGTCATCGGTAAATGTGATGCGGTAGGTGAAGAGGTAGTCGCTTGCGGTATAGATGGCCATCGGCCCCTGCCGTCCGGCTTCGATTGATTCTATCTCTACGCTTTTCGGCAGAATGTCGGATGCTTCGATCTCCTGGTTCTTGAATTCGGTATTTAAGGTGACTTGGTCTTCTTGCGCTGGGTACGTGAAGGATTCGTAGAGTTTGGTTTGGGGATTGTAGTGCATCTTTTCTTTGAATTCCGAGTTGATGTAAAGCTCTATTTCAAGGCCGGAGACATACTCGCGTTCGTTATGAACGTCAGAAAAGAAGAAGGTTCGGGTGGCGCTCACGGCTACTGTAGAATCTGGGTTGATGATCGAATTGATAGTCAACAGGTCCTCGCCCTCGGCTTCCTTGTATTTATCGAGGTCTATCTCGTGGTAGCACGAGGCCAGCAGCAAGGCTGTTAGTATAAAGTATAGGTATTTGATGGGTCTAACCATTTTAGAAGCTGTAAGTGTATGATACCGATGGAATAACCGGGATGAAGCTCAAAGTCTTGAAAGTGCGGTGCCAATTATCTTTATCCGTCTCCCAGATTTTATTCACGTCATCTTTCTTGATTGTGATGGGGTTCATCCGGCAATAGGCATTGTAGAGGCCGAAGTTCCAGGTGCCTGTCCTGCCGTTCCTCATTTTTTTGTGGATGCTCATCCCGAGGTCGAGCCTGTGGTAGGCAGGCATCCGTATGTTGTTCCTGCCCGAGTAGTAGTCCACGCCGGTGTGTTCATTCCAGCTCGGGTTGACGGACGGGGCATCGGGAAACAGGTTGCCGGGCATATCGTAGTTGTAGAGCGAGAGAGTAAGCCTGTTGCCTGTCATAAGCGTCCACCCGGCATTGAACTCGATCTTCTCGTTCAAGTGGTAGTTGGCATTGATATTTATCTTATGGCGGTTGTCGAATTTGGCCGGGAATTTCTCCCCTTGATTCAGCTCGTCAAACTTCCGCCAGTTCCACATCAGCCCGTAGCCCGCAGAGCCGGTGATTTTCCCGGCGGTTTTAGTAATGCTCAAATCCAAGCCGTAAGACCACCCTTTGCCCGAATCCATTTTCTCTTCCCAGGCCAGGTCGGGGTTGAGCGAAGATATGCCCTCGCGGTACTCCAAGAGGTTCTGCATGTCCTTGTACCAGCCTTCAACGGAGAAATACATCGAATAGGGGAGGTTGCCGTATACACCCAAAGAGTACTGGTCGCTTTGCAGGGGTTTGAACCGGGCGGTGATCGGCTGCCACAGGTCGGTGGGCAGGTTGATGTAGTTGCTCGAAACTTGCTGTGCGAACTGGCTCATACGGGCATATCCGGCCTTCAGGCTATAATCTTGCGACAGCCTGATGCGCACAGAAGCGCGAGGCTCCAGCGCGTTGTGGCTGTGCGACTGTATGCGGTAGGCCACGACGCGCAGCCCCGCGTTGAGGGCGACCCGGTCGGTTATGTTGAACGTGTTGTCTATATAGATGTATGCTTCGTTGGCGGCAACATGGGGGCTGCCGTTGTTGTCGGCTATGGATTTGCCGTCTTCTTCCGATTCGTTCACAAGCCCCTCGGGGAGGTAGTCGTGGTGGATGAAGCCCGCCCCGCCTCTGAACAGGTAGGACTTGCCAAACTCGGCCAGATAGTATGCGTTGATGGCGATGTCGTCAATGCCGTTGTCTGTCCGGCTCCGGTTGTATCCGTAGGTAGAAGGGTCGGCGAGATTGGCATGGTACTCCTTCTCCTGTCTGTAAGACGATGAGTAGCTTGAGTAATAGGCCGAAGCGTTTATGAACCCGTTGCCCAAGCGGTAGTCGAATGCCCCGAGAATCCCCCAGTTGCCCCACGACAGCTTGTTTACATCCTCATCGAAGAAGCGGTCGCGGTCTTCGATATCGCCCGGGTCTACCACTTCGCCATCGATTACATTGCCTTCTATCCGGCTCTCGAACAGCCGTTCGCCGATTTTGAGGTTGTCGTGTCCGTAGTACCCTACGATATAGGCGGATGCCCTATTGTTGAATTTATGGTCGATGCGGGCGTTGAAGTCGGTGAAAGCATATTGGGCGATATTCTTTTTTCCGTCCTTCTTATTGATTTCATTCATTATGGCCAAGGTGGGAATTGAAACCAAGTCGATCCACGAGCGGCGCAGCCCGATTGAAAATGCAGTCTTATCCTTCGCTAGAGGCCCCGAGATGTAGGCGTTGCCGCTTAGCAGCCCCAGCGAGAACCTGCCGGTAAACTTTTCGAAGTCGGGGTTTTTCATCGACACATCGGTTATGCTCGATATGCGGCCGCCGTAATATGCGGGGAAAGAAGATTTATAGAATTCGACATTCCTCACCGTTGAGACATTGAAGGAAGAGAAGATGCCGCCCAAGTGGCTCACGTGGTAGAGTGGCAAGCCCTGATAGAGGAAGAGGTTGTGGTCGTTGTCGCCACCCCGCACGTAAAGTCCTGTAAATCCCTCTACACCTTGCGATACGCCGGGTAGGGTCTGCAGGGTTTTGATAATGTCAGGCTCGCCAAACATTACGGGGAGCTTCAGTATCATTTTGTCGCTTATCGAGACCCGCCCCATCTGGGCCGCAGTCAGGTTCCTTGCGGCCTCGCCCCCCAGCACCTCCACTTCGTGCAGATGGAGGGTATCAGTCTGCCCAAATGATTTCACGTGGCACAAGGCTATTGCGCCAATTATGAATACTATCTTTTTCAAAACCAATGCCTATATTTTAGTGAAATGGATTATGCATCCCTGCATTTCAGGCGGGTCAAAAGGTGTACCGGTAAATTCCCCTACATATTCATAGCTTGCTTCATCCAACTTGATTGTGCCTGAGAAATCCCGATGGTTGTACATAATTGTGGTTACGGATGTCTTCTTCGAGACCGATGGGAAACCGCTCAGCACGATGGTCATATCATACGACGGATTTGCGCTGATTATGACATTGCCATCCTCATCCTCGGAGACACTTGGGTTCCCATCGTCCTTCTGCTCAGACTTTACGTCTGCAGAGACCCCATCGATTCTTTTTTCTCCGATATAGACAAAAAGATTGTCTCCCGAATAAACACGGTCGCGGTAGCTCGGATGCGATACTACTGCATTTTCGTCACTGTCATCGCATGACACAAATCCCAGCATGCAGGCTGAGATCAAAATGATTGAATACAAGATTTTCATTCCATTTGGTTTTTATAATTCACAGTTGTTCTAAACTAAGGTTGTATATTGCCGCGAAGGCAATGATTTTTTATTTCACTATCATTACATTCTATACGGAATCATATAGCTGTTTGTTTTTGATTTAATTGATATATGCGCTGTCTAACTTTACTCCCGGAACAATGAAGAAAATGCCCTATCTCAGATGAGGAAAACCCAGCTTTTTTCAAACATATCATTAGAATCTCTTGCTCATCAATTGGTGGATATTCTTGTTTCAGCCTGATAATATAATCATGATAAGACTGGCAAATCTCCTTCTCTAATTCTTTCATATCCAGTTTGCCTTTCTTGTCACGGGCTATCTGTATCAACTGCTCATAAATAGGCTTGGTTTTGAATCTGCGATTAGAGAGTTCATCTTCCAATAATAATATTTCTTCTTCTTTTTGTCTGATTTGAGCTTTCATTT
>DAIREI010000185.1:0-4350 GCA_036795675.1 Bacteroidales bacterium | reverse complement strand
CTTATCGGCATCAGTATCTTCCACTCCAGCTTAAGCAACTGGTCAATACGCAGGCGGGGGAACGACCAGCGCACCCACAACGCGAGGAATACACAGAAGAAGGTTTTTCCGAAGAACCACAGCACGGGAGGAATATAGTCCATCACCTGGTTAAACCCGTCCCATCCGGGAACGTGCAAGGGCATCCATCCTCCGAGGAAGAGCGTAGAAGCAATGGCCGCAATGATAAACATATTCAGGTATTCGGCCAGGTAGAAGAACCCGAACTGGATACCCGAATACTCGGTGTGGTAACCGGCGGTCAGTTCCGATTCGGCCTCGGGAAGGTCGAAGGGGCCGCGGTTGGTTTCGGCATGGCCGGCAATCAGGTACAGCACAAAGGCTATCAAGGCAGGGATACCGCCGCGGAAGATGTTCCAGGCATAACCTTGCTGCTCTACTATTTCAGACAATTGCATACTGCCCGAAAGCATTACTATGGTCATCAGCGACAGCCCGCAGGTCAACTCATACGAGATAAGTTGAGCGCCCGAGCGCATCGCTCCAATCATGGTATACTTGTTATTGGATGCCCAACCGGCAAGCAATATACCCACTACACCGAGCGAGGAAACCGCCAGCAGGTAGAATACCCCGATATTAAAGTCGACGGCCTGCAAGCCTTTATCGAAAGGCAAGGCTCCGAAGGTAGCTATCGAGGCGATAATCACCAAGAAAGCAGCCAAGCGGAACAGGAAGGGGTCGACCCTGTCTATCTTAATCAACTCTTTCAGCAATATCTTTATCATATCCGCTACCGATTGCAGCAAGCCGAAAGGCCCTACCCTGTTCGGTCCGATACGACACTGAAAGAATGCGCAGACTTTACGTTCTACATAAATAAGGATAAGAGCCAATACTGCGTAAACGGTGAGGATAACCACCCCTATCAGCACGAATTCGATGAACAATGCCCATCCCTCCGGCAAGTGGGTACGGAGAAACTGGTCTATCCAATTTGTAACAACATCTAAATGAAACATAATCTCTATATAATTATGGATGATTTAACAAGAATTATCGGTCAATGCACGGTACAATGTAATCCAATGAACCTCCCAACATAATCAGGTCGGCTACTTTGCCTCCGACCGATATACTCTTTAGTGTGTTCACCAAAGGCATACATGGCGAACGGAACTTGATGCGATAAGGGTATTTGTCGCCCTTGCTGTTGATGTAGACATTGAAGTCGCCGCGTGCGCTCTCCACCCGTTGGAAGTACTCGCCTTCGGGCAGTTTGAGTACCGCCTTGGTCTTGGCGCAGTAGTCGCCGCCAGGAATATTGTCTATCAATTGCTCCAGAATCTTCAACGACTCTTCTATCTCGTCCAGACGGATGATGTAGCGGTCGAATGTATAGCCGTCTTCGCGCAGCACCTCTTTGAAGTCGGCATGGCGATAGGCGGCATAAGGTTGTATCTTGCGTACGTCGTTGCTCCAACCCGAGGCACGGCCGGTGGGTCCTGTAGCGCCCAACGAGATAGCCATCTCTTTGCTCAGGTAGCCAACGTCTTCCATACGCCCGCGGGCGATGGGGTTGCCGGTAAAGAGCAAGTGGTGTTCTTTCAGCATCTTGCGCATATAGGGGATAAATTCTTTTACCCGGCGTTGGAAGTTGGGATGAATATCGGCCATTACGCCTCCCACTACGGCGTAGTTGGCCATGAGGCGGCCGCCGCAGGTTTCTTCAAATATATCCATTATCTTTTCCCGGTCGCGCATTCCGTACACGAAGGCCGTGATGGAACCCATGTCCATAGCCATGGAACCCCAGCCCAGCAAGTGGGAAGCTACGCGGGTCAATTCGTCGATAAGGGTGCGGATATAATGGGCGCGTTCGGGCACTTCCAGTTGCAATCCTTTCTCTATAGCCAAGCAAGTGGCGTGGCGGTTCATCGTTCCTGACAGGTAATCCAAGCGGTCGGTAAGGTGCAATATCTGGGGATAGGTGTATGCTTCGCACATCTTCTCTATGCCGCGGTGGATGTAACCGAAATTGGGGTCTACCTTCTTGATGGTCTCCCCTTCCAGCGATACCCTCAGGTGAAGTACCCCGTGGGTAGCCGGGTGCTGGGGACCGAAGTTGACCACATATTCTTCTTTTTCGAAGAGTTGATGGTGGGCTTCCTGGCGCATCCCTTGCAGGTCAATCTCTATGGCCGGCATATCTTCCATACACTCCAGGTCTTCGTTGGCCATGGGTATAGGATTCAGGTCGGGGTTGGTATCATAGTCCTTGCGCAGGGGGTAGCCTTTCCAATCTTGACGGAGGAAGAGGCGGCGCATGTCGTGGTTGTTGACAAAGATGATACCGAAGAAGTCATGTACTTCGCGCTCGTACAGTCCGGCCGATTCCCACAGTTCGTGTACGGAATCCAGCTCGGGGTGTTCGCGGTCGGTTGTACCGGTCTTCAGGTGTATTACATGCGAGGGGTAACGGGTGGAAGAAAGCACATGGATGGTGCCCAGCTCTTCGCCGTAGTCCACTCCTATTATATCCATCAGGAAATCGAAAGGTATGGTACCTTCTTTCAGGTAGCGAGCCGTCTCGTAAAGCTTTTCTTTGGGAACGCTTACAACGTATAGCTCGTCCCGTTGTTCTATGGTGGCGTAGGATAACCCGGCCAGTAGTTCGTCTATCATTTTCATAGCTTCACCTCCTTCTCGGTTAAACCGTAACGTTGCATCGTGCCGGTCGATTCCAGGTCTTCTTCATTCTTCTTATACTCGGTCATGGCCGGCTGTTTGGGCAAGCTAAAGAACTCTTGCATCTTTATCTTACGCGCCAACTGCATCATGCCGTAGATCATGGCATCGGGGCGAGGCGGACATCCGGGGATGTACACATCTACCGGGATAATTTGGTCGATACCCATCACCGTATGGTAAGAACTTTTAAAGGGGCCTCCGCTGATAGCGCAAGCGCCGAAAGCCATTACATACTTGGGTTCGGCCATTTGGTCGTAGAGGCGTTTCAGTACGGGAGCCATCTTATGCACGATGGTACCGCAGCAGAACACTACGTCGGCCTGGCGGGGGCTGTTGCGCGTTACCTCCCAGCCGAAGCGGGCAAAGTCGTAACGGGCGGCTCCGAGACACATAAATTCGATACCGCAGCACGAGGTAGCGAAGGTAAGCGGCCATACCGAATTGGAGCGACCCCAGTTAATCAGGTCGTCGAGTTTAGCTATCGCGATGTTTACGCCGTTGGCTTTCAGTTCCCTTACATATTCTTCGAGGTACTCGTTCTCTTTGAAGTCCTCGTTCTTCATGTTGCGGATATAGATGTCTTTTACTTCCATTCCAAGGCTCCTTTCTTCCAAGCATAAACCAGTCCCAGCGTAAGGATAACAAAGAAAAAGGCCATACAGATAATGCCGTATGTGCCCATTGTTTTCATTGCGCTGGCCCAGGGAAACAGCAGTACTGTTTCAACGTCAAACACCAGATATAAAATCGCGAACAGGTAATAACCCACCTTAAACTGAGTCCACGAAGTACCCCGGGTAGGGATACCGCACTCGTAAGGATCTCCTTTCTGTGGGTTGGTTGATTTGGGCGCCAGCAACCAAGCAATCAGCAAGGCCGCTACCACCATCAAGATAGCCGTTAATAAAACGACAAGGAATAATGCAGAATTACTCATCAGAGGATGTCTTTTTGTTAGTTATTATACCTTTCTTATCCTTATTTTTTGCTAAAATAATCAAGGTTTTCGTAATTCGAGCGCAAAAGTAAGAACATTTTGTGTGCCAACCAAAGAATTAACAGATTAATTTTTTATTAATAGGAAAAGAGGCGTAAATATCATTCCTTTGTTTGGCGTAGCCGAACAGGGATATAAATATCACGCAAGGCATCGTACCAATACACCTTATCATCATCGGTTACCATATAATAGACTTCGGCGATAAATTGTCCGGAAGCGTTGGTTCCTAAGGCGAATGCCCAATAGTAATAGTCATCAATAACGGTTTCATTGTCAAACACAAGCAATTTGCCAGCCGGCAGTTTACCCCCAAGCGCTTCGATCAGGACTTCACGCGCTCTTTCTTCACGGGGTACTACCTGCACATCGTTCGTTTCTTGCCGGGATGCAGCCGATTTACAGCCGAAAAGGATGGCCGACAAAAGGGCGAAGCCTACTATTATCAATAAATGCGTTGCTCGTAAGTGCTTCATAATCTTCTTTACATGGCTGCAAAAATAAGATAAAATAGTTGATTTCAAAAGTTTATTGTGTGTAAGATGTCGTAGCTACCGCCACTCCGTTTTGATGCGACCTCTTTCCGTGGACTAACGTCCACG
>DAIREI010000184.1:0-4359 GCA_036795675.1 Bacteroidales bacterium | reverse complement strand
ACGGAGTCTTGCGGTATTACTTCGCAGTTGCGGTCTTTGGAGCTTGAAATCTGACCGGGATAGATGAACAGCTTCATAGTCTCTTGATTCTTGTTGACTTCGATGTATCCGATCGTTCTTTTATCGGGGTCGCTTATGCAACTGATGTTGCCCTCTACCATGGATGGAACGGGGGCGAATATACCGCCCATATCATCATTGAGGTTCTGCTTGCTCTGATAATATTCAAATCCTCTGCGGCTTAGCACTTGCTGTATTACGGTAACGCAGTACAGGGTGTTAAAGCGAAATCCGGGTTCGTCCAACACCAGGAAGGGCTGGTTGATGATGCGGTTCTCCCTCAGTTTACTTGTGGAGGCTACCGTCTGCTTATTTGTCCTTGTTTTATGCCAGCAATAATAGGTATTGGGGTCTAAAGGAATATAGTCTTCTTCTGCAATATCGTAAGTGAAAAGCGAGAAAAGCGGTGCGGTTTCTTCCCAGTCTTCTTCGTAAAACCAGCGGTAATAACCTATTTCCGTTGCCGTGTCGTGGGTGGAGACATTAAGCTCAACAGAGCCGTAACTTTCGGGCTGAGAGAAAGCAACATCGTCGATAGGCGGCGTACTGAGCGGATAGGATAAATCCGATTCGTAAACATCATTATTATATACTACCCGCACACCATACTTGGTGTTGGCATCCAACGCTCCTACCGGTAAACGGTATTCTCCCTTACTCATTCTTTCGGCGGGAGCGCTTTCCATGCCTTTATCATCAATAAGCGTGATAACGCCATCCACGGTATAATCTTCGTAATGCGCCACTGCATTCAACGATAGATTCTTACCCAAATAAAAGGTACAGGTGCTATTTCCCACAATGGTACCTTCTACCACCAATATGTCCTTTTCCTTATCGGGCAATGTGGGGTTATAATCCGATATGCAAGATACCGAAAGCACGGATAATAATAGTATGAGGATTTTATTTTTCATGTTAGAATTTAATATTATAGGTGATGAAAGGGATAGGGCTTCCGAATATGGAAAGTTGCTTGCCTTGTATCTGCCCCTCTTCCGAAATAAAGTAAACATTATAAACATTCTTGCGCCCGGTAACATTGTACACCCCTATATTCAGCGTGCTGTGGGTGAGCAAGGTGAGTTTATGGTGCGGCTCTATATTGAACGAGAAATCCGCCCTGAAGTAATCGGGTATTCGGTGCGTGTTCCTGTCGGTGTAAACCGTTTGGTAAGCGCCCAATTCATGATCGTAATATTGGCTGGTGGGGATGGTGGTGGGTCGCCCGGTGCTGTAATCAACATTGAGCGAAACGCTGTAGCGATGGGTGAGCCTGAAGTTCCCCACAAGCTTAAAGTCGTGCGGTTTGTCGTAATCGGTAGGATACCAATCGCCGTTGTTCACGGGGTTGGCAATCAGGTCGTCGCTCTGGCGGAGGAAGGTGCGCGAATAGGTATAGCTGGCCCAGCCGGTCAGTCGTCCTATGCTTTTGCGGAATGACAGTTCGGCGCCGTAGGCATAACCTTCCGTGTTGATTACATCGGTTTCGATATGGTGGTTCATAATCAGTTGCGCGCCGGGACGGTAGTCGAGGTAGTCGTGCATCTTCTTATAATACACCTCCAGCGAAGCCTCCCATTCCAGCGAGGGTGCGTTGTAAAACAATCCGGTAGCCGTCTGCCATCCGCGCTGGGGTTTGATGTTTACGTCGCTCAACTTCCAGGTGTCGGTGGGCGACATGATGAGTGTGTTGGATATTTTATGAATGTACTGCCTCATGGTGTTCATCCCCGCCTTTACAGACAGTTGGTTGTTTATGAGGTATCTTGCCGCCAAGCGGAACTCCGGCCCGTGATAGGTTTTGAATATCTCGCCCGAGCCTGCGCTTACTGTGTCCCGTCTGGTCGATTCGTAGGGAAGCATACGGGGATCGTATGTGTAATACTCCCTTGGACCTAAGGCGTTGTACATGGAATAGCGTATCCCCGCGTCTATCGACCATTTGTCCGTAATCTCCCAGTTGTCGCTTATATAAATGGCCGACTCGAGAGCCTTCTCCGTTTGCAGCTTATCGGGTCGGATAATCGAGTTCTTGTTTTCCGGCTCGTATATGCCGGCATCGAGGTTGTAGAGCGTCGACTTAATGCCGAAGTCGATCTTATGCTCCTTGAGGAAATAAGAGAAATCGGCTTTCCCGAAGAATTGGTTGATGTCGAAGCCCAGCTTATAGGCCGAATATTCGGGATAGTATTGGTGATTGTCGTATTCATAGTGATCATATCCGCCCGAGAAATAGGCCGATAGTTTGCTTCCTATCATCGAGCGCCAGGTAAACGAGGCATTCAGGTTGCGGTACATGTATTTCTCATCGGCACTGAACGAAAAACGGTCGTAACTGTAGTAGCCGTATATGTTCAACTGATTCTTATCGTTGATCTTTTGGGTAAAGACCAACCCGAGGTCGTAGAAGCCTGCCTTGCCGTCGTTATATCCGCTGTCTTCGGGAATTTGCTTCAGTATCCAGTCCGAATAGGTGGTACGCCCGGTAAGGAGCAGCGACGATTTCTGTTTCACTATCGGTATCTCGAGGGCGGCATTGCTTGTCACCAACCCGATGCCCGCTTTGCCCGAAAACTCTTCCATGCTTGCTTCTTTCCCTTTTACTTCCAACACCGAAGAGATGCGTCCGCCATAACGGGCCGGGATGCTGCTCTTGTAGATTTCGGCTTCGCTCACCATATCGGTGCTAAATGCCGAAAAGAAGCCGAAGAGGTGGTTGGGGTTGTAGAGCGTGTTGTTGTTCAGCAATATCAGGTTCTGGTCGGTAGCCCCGCCTCTTACATTGAATCCCGTGGAGGCTTCGCCTACTGTCTTCACTCCCGGCAGCGTCTGGATGGCACGCAACACATCCGCCTCGCCCAGCACCATGGGGATGTTCTTTATTTTGGAAACCTGCAGGCGCTCCAACCCTATCTCGGTGTTTTTCACTTGGTTGACTCTTCCTGCAAATACGGTCACTTCGTCTAACTCGAATGTCTCTTCTATGATTTCAATATCCAGTGTTCCGTTGTTGTAAACCATCACTTGGCGGCGGGCATTTTTGATGTTGAATCCGGTGATATCCAATTGGTGCCGACCGGGAGAAAGGGTAAGCGTATAGTTGCCCAACCCGTCTGACGTAGCTCCTTCGCCGGTTTCTTTCGATACGATATTTACTCCTATCAGCGGTTCTTTCAGCTTAGAGTCTATCACTTTTCCTTTCAATGTAAGCGTTGGTGATGCCGGATCAACTAAAGGGTCGCCTATCATGTAGATTTTATTCTCAGAGGTGGCCGGCTTGCCATTGGTTTCGTAGGCATAAGAACTCCTGTTGTAGTGCAGCGATTCCCCATCGGCGGCAAAAGAAAAAATAGTGTCGAGTTCGGTTGAATTGATGTCGGCAAACAACTGCCGGGTCTCTTGCGTCCCGATAGGTTTGGGGATAGCCCTCCCGGCAGCAGGTTTCTCGCGGGGTTCGTCGCCATAAACAAGTTCGTCGCAATAGCGAGCCAGTAAGGCTAAGCTATTCTTCTTGTCATTCTTAAAGTTGAGTTTCTGCTCTTTCGAAAACCGGTTAATTTCCTTTTTATATTGAGGGAAGATTTTGATAAAGCTCTTTTTATTGCTCACGTTATGATATACGCCATCTAAAAGAAGATAGTGGTGATTCTTGATATTGAAACGGTGAACTACGTCGCGTGTGTCTATCAAAGCGCTTTGCTTATGCAGGAGTTGCATGTTGCCATCGTACAGCAGACAATAGTAGCCCTCCTTAAGGCTTCCTTTTTTTTCCTTGTCTAAATAGAGGAAGACGTCATTGTAGATGTAAAGCGAATCGACATAATCGTTTACGACAACAACACTGTAGTTGTCGCCGGGCGATTTCAGGATAAGCTGTTCCTTATACAAGTCAAGCCTTGCTTCTATTCCGGGATAATTTATCCCATTATAGACCAATTTGCCCGAGGCATAATCAGAACTTACATAATAAGGTAGATCGCTATAAAAAACAGAAGAATAAACAGTCTCTATCCTTCCGTTGTATATCTCTGCATACTTCCCCGTTCTATTCAAATATGAATCAACAATGCCGTCTTGCGCATGCAGCGACAATGTTGTTATCAAGAAAAACAGAAGCAGAGATGTGCCGGCAAGTAGCCTTGTCATCGTTATATAATTAGGTTATTAAGGGTTCAACAATCGGCAAATATAGGGAATAATTATCAGAAACTGTTTAAATTTTATCGGAATAATATCATTATAGTGACTATCATGTTCCTTTGCCATCCTCTTTCAACTCTTTTGAGTCTATTTTTC
>DAIREI010000183.1:0-4377 GCA_036795675.1 Bacteroidales bacterium | reverse complement strand
TAAAAAGAGAATTGCTTTTTCAACTTCCAATTAATTGCGCTAACTTTGCACGCACTATAACTACCAATCATGAATAGGCTAAAGACAGGACGATATACCGAAAATGACAGCATGAGTAAGCTGATTAGCGAGAATTATTCCTCGCTGTTAGTACTTAACCGCTTCGGCATTTACCTGGGCTTCGGCGATAAAACCATAAAGCAGGTGTGCAAGGAGTACTCGGTCGACACCAATACATTTCTGGCCATCATCAACCTCCTGGTGTTTGATTACGTTGAGAATGTTTCCAATGTATCGCTCAAAGAGGTGATGAACTACCTGCATAATTCTCACGCTTACTTTATCGACTACCGCCTACCCTCTATCCGCGAGAAGCTGGTGGCGGTGCTCGACCCGAAGCAGAAAGAGCTGAACAGGGCTGTAATCGGTTATTTCGACGAGTATGTATCGGAGGTATCGGGGCACATGATGTACGAAGAAGATGTGGTGTTCCCTTACGTATGCTCGATGCTGAAAGGAGAAAAGAAGCACAAACAAAGCATCCAAAGCAAGCAGCACGATCTGGTGGAGGCCAAACTGACCGAGTTCAAAAGCATCTTGATCAAATATTATCCCGCCAAAAGCAGTAATGAACTGAACACCGTGCTGTTCGACATATTCAGTTGCGAGCAGGACCTGGCTTCGCACAACGCCATAGAAGACCATTTGTTCACCCCTGCCGTGGCTGCCTTGTCGGACCCCGAAACCACTACCGAGGCCTTGTCTTCGCGCGAGAAAGAGATTATCATCTGCATAGTAAAAGGAATGACCAACAAGCAGATTGCCGACCACCTGTTCATCTCTACCCATACCGTAATCAGCCACAGACGCAATATTGCCAATAAACTGGAGATTCACAGCACGGCAGGACTAATCATCTATGCCATAGTGAATAATCTGGTAAAATTGGAGGAAATTGCATCGTAAAAAACAAAATAGGTTTGTAGAGCCATTGTTCACTATTTACCGACAACCGATAACTGTTTTAGCGGTAACTGAAAACAGGCTTGAGGACTTAAAGGGTGTAGACCCTTGGCATTAGAGGGTGTACAGTGTCGGCGTTAGAGGGTCTACAGTGTGAGGCTCCGCCTGTGAGCGTTTGAGAGCGTGCTTTGCACGTGAGGCGCGGAGCGCACTAACAGCTACCGGCTATTATTCTTCAAAGGTACAAAAATCCATCGGGAAAAGCAAAAAAATATCATTCACTATTCTTCACCTTCTATTAGAATAATCCCCTCTATTTGTGCTTTAATATCGGGAATATGGGAGTGATTGCGTCTTCTATGTATTCACACTCAACGAGTATATGCTTCAATAAATCAATATAGTTTTTATACATATTCAACTTCATTTAATATTCTCTTTCCAATAAAAGGACTTAACCCCTTGAGAGTAACAATGTCTATCCTTTGTCCTCCTAACTCTTTTTCAATAAGCTCGCAAGAAGATATGAAATTGAGATAAGTCTCTTTATCGCTTTGAAAATCTATAAGAATATCAATATCGCTATCATTATTAGCATCACCACGAACAAAAGAACCGAATAGGCCGATACTCGATACGCCATATTGAGCTAAACGGCCCTTTATATGGCTTAATATTCTTATTATTTCATTTTTAGATAGCATTATTCAGAGTTTCTTGGCGCAAAAGTACTAATTATTTCTCATTTGTCATCTCAAACTCCAGCGTGCCTCCTTTGGCTATATCGGCGAAGTTGATGTAGAACTCGTTGTAGTCCTCGCCATTGAGTTTTACGCTTTTGATGTAGATGTTTTCTTTGCTGTTGTTATGTGCAATAATGGTGAACGTTTTATCCTTGCCTACGTTTATCACCGCTTTATCTATAATGGGGCTGCCGAACACGTATTTGCCGCCGGCAGGCTCAACCTGATAGAAACCCAAAGCCGACAAGATATACCAGGCCGACATCTGCCCTACGTCTTCATTACCGCACAGCCCGTCAGGCCCGTCGGAATAGAGATCGAGCAATACTTGGCGCACCCGCTCGGCGGTTTTGTGATATTGGCCTACGTAGGGATACATATATAATATATGGTGTCCGGGTTCGTTGCCCTGAGCGTACTGCCCTATCATCCCGCTAATGTCAGGCGAAGCTTCTTCCCCTACATAGCTGTCCACTATAAATAAGGAGTCGAGCTTCTGTACAAAGGCTTCCCTGCTGCCGAACAACTCTACCAGCCCCTCTATGTCGTGCGGAACCAACCAGGTATATTGCCAGGCCGTGCCTTCGGTATAGTCATTATCGCGATGCACCGATTCGGAAGGATTGAAAGGCATTCTGAACTTTCCTGCCGACGATTTGCCGCGCATAAAGCGGGTCTCCGGGTCGAAGTAGTGCTTGTAGGCCTTGCTGCGATTTAAGAAGTACTCGTAATCTTCCTGGTTGCCCCGCTGTTGGGCTACCTGTGCAATGCACCAGTCGGCAATGGCATACTCCATACACTTCGATAGGCCTTCAGGTTCTTTATCATAAGGAATATAGCCGTATTTCTTAAAGTCGCCTAATCCCCGTTCGTTGAGCAATGCCGAATTTTTCATGGCATCGTAGGCGATATTGTAGTCGAAACCTTCAAAGCCTTTCAGTATGGCGTCGGCCACTACCGGTATGCCCGGATTGCCCACCATGCAGTCGGTTTCGCAACCCATAAGGTGCCACACGGGCAGTTTGCCTTGTTGCATATATATATAAAGCATGGTGTTTATCATATCGCTCATCTTTTCGGGGTGAATAATGGTCATCAACGGATGGGCGGCGCGGTAAGTATCCCAAAGCGAGAAGGTGGTGTAGTTGGTGAAACCGTCGTTTTCATACATCTCACCGTCGGCGCCCCGGTAGTCGCCGTTTACGTCGCAGAACACCGAGGGGGCTACCATGGTATGATACATGGCTGTATAGAATATCCGTTTCAGCCGGTCGTCTTGTGTTTCTATTTGTATTTTCTTCAGCTCTTTATCCCAGGCAATATTGGCTTCTGCCGAAGCGATGCTGAAATCCCAACCCGGCAGTTCGGCCTTAAGGTTCTCCTTGGCGTTTTCTATGCTTACGGGCGATAGCGCTACTTTTACAAGCAAAGACTCTCCGTATTCCAGATCGAATGTCAAGTCGGCATATACTTGTTTGCCTCTCAATGCTTTTCCCGGACGTTTCTCTTGTTTTTCAAAGACTTTGAAGTTGCTAATGGGTTTAGAGAACTCGGCGGTGAAGTAGATTTTCTGGTCGTTGGCCCAACCGGCTGAATAGCGGTAACCCGAAACAATAGAATCGCTCTCTTGAATCACAAAGCCTTCTACCGGCCTGTCCCAGCAAGTGCCATTCTCCAGGTCAATCACCACGCGCGGCTTAGCCACGGCGGGGAAAGTGTATTTATGAAATCCTACGCGCGGCGTGGCAGTAAGTTCTACGTCTATCCCGTAGCGGTCTAAGTGCACGGCATAGTATCCCGGTCTTTTCTTTTCGGACGAACGATGGAAGTACGACCACATGCCCGACTCGGGATCATCTTCCGTACCCCGGGCAAAGGTTACCTCGCCCACGACGGGCATAAAAACAATATCGCTCAAATCACCAATACCCGTTCCGCTGAGGTGAGTATGGCTGAAACCGATAATGGTAGTATCGGAATAATGGTAGCCCGAAGTCCAATCCCAGGTTTGGGGTATGCTGGTCGGCCCCAGTTGCACCATCCCGAAAGGCACGTTGGCGCCCATAAACACGTGTCCGTGCCCTCCCGTTCCTATATATTGATCTACATAGCGAGCATAATTTATCTCAACAGGAGTTTCCCGTTCTACTTTCTTTTTGGTACAGGAAGAAAACAAGCAAGAACAGACTGATGCCAGCGTGAAGGCTGCAATTAGATACTTTTTCATACTATAAAAATGGTGATTGTTAATATCGGGTGTAAAATTAAGCATTTCCAGCAAAAGCGCAAGCGTCTCCTTAATTGTTTTTTAACGGAAACGCTTTTGTAGCTTTCGCCTCAATTATCAATTTACATTTAAAGACACTCGCCTAAACGAGAAACTGAAATAAAAGAGATCACTCTAAAATAAATTTGAGTAATTGGTTTTCAAAAGTAGTCTAATTCCGGGGTCAAAATATGTCAAATCCCGAAAATTATATGACGGTCAGCATACGGCAATATGCCAAATTACTAAAAATATATGCCAAATACCAAAATAGATACGTTATTCAGGTTACTCCGTAGTTTATCTTGCGTTTACTTTTTTTACTTTTTATCAATTATTATTAACTCTCATTTTCAACACATTAACTACATACAAGACTTTTTTTTATTTACTTTTCGTCTCTTT
>DAIREI010000182.1:0-4408 GCA_036795675.1 Bacteroidales bacterium | reverse complement strand
GTTTCCCGGCAGTATTTTTCTTCTTTACTTGAGTTGTTGTTTTCTTTGCCATTGTATTTATTTTAAAAATATAACTTGTCTAATTTTATCTTGATGTATTTGCGTACCGAAAAAAATGTGGACAACCATGTGATAAATATTCCGAATAGAATGATAAAAACAAACAAATAAATATACCACATCGGCTGCGAGAAATCAATAATTTGTGAAAACGTGGGACTTGTATAAGCAAAATAAAGCGTCCCTAACATCTAAAAGACACTAGATAAAAGACTAATAATAAGGGATTTCTAAAGGCGCGGCAAAGGTAGTTATTATTTCAGCGCAAAAAGAGAATTTTCTGTTATATTATAAAATAGATAGAAAATATTATACCAAAAATGCTATACCGAACGCTGACGAATGACTTCGTAGAGCAGCACAGAGGCGGCGGCGGAAACGTTAAGCGAAGCGATGTTGCCGAATATGGGTATCTTCACCATCTCGTCGCAGATGCGCAGGTTATCCATGCTGATACCCATATCTTCGCCGCCCAAGACCAGAGCAACGGGAACGACGTAATCGACTGAGGTATAGAGCTTATCAGCTTTCTCAGTGGCGGCAACAACTGTGTAACCGCAGTTCTTCAAGAACTTAATGGCTTCGGTAATGCTGTTTTCCTTGCATACGGGGAGCGTATGGAGGGCACCCGCCGAGGTTTTCATGGCGTCGGCGTTGACGGACACGCTGTTGCGCGAGGGAATGACTATGGCATCTACCCCGGCGCACTCGCAACTGCGGGCGATGGCTCCGAAATTGCGTACATCGGTTACGCCATCAAGCAAAACGATGAAAGGAATTTTGCCTTCTTCGTAAAGAAAAGGAACGATGTCTTCGAGTTTCTGGTAGCTGACGGCCGAAACAAAGGCAATCACTCCCTGGTGGTTCTTGCGGGTGAGCCTATCGAGCTTCTCCTGCGGAACGCGCTGTATAGGGATGTTCGTTTCTTTTACGAGGGCGAATAGCTGGCGGGCGAGGTCGTTGGCGAGGTCGCGACGCATCAGTATTTTATCTATTTCTTTGCCCGCTTGCACGGCTTCTATTACGGCCCGTGTGCCGAATATCATCTCATTCTCTTTCATTATCTGGCTTTATTTTTGTTTTAATAATTCTTTGGCATTTTCTATGGCGGCGGGCGTAAGTTCCGATCCGCTGAGCAGTAATGCAATCTCGTTTATCCGTTCGTCGTCGGTCAACCGGCGTAATTGTGTTTCGGTGAAATCGGTTTTTTCTTCCTTATACACAAAATAGTGTGCGCCCCCTTTCACCGCTATCTGTGGTAAGTGGGTGATCGCTATCACCTGCATCCTGTTGCCCATCTCGTTCATGATTGTTCCCATCTTGTCGGCTGTTTCGCCTGAGATTCCGGTGTCTATCTCATCGAAAATAACTGTAGGCAGGGCTTTTGCGCCTGCAATCAGGGCCTTGATGCCCAGCATGAGGCGGGAAATCTCGCCGCCCGAGGCTATACGAGCTACGGGCTGTGGCTCCACGCCTTTGGCTGCTGCAAACAGAAACTCCACGTCGTCCATTCCGGTGGAATCGGGGTGGTCCTTCTTATAAAATAAGGTGTCGAATTGCATGTTTGGCATCCCAAGCACGCTTACCTTGGCGACTAATTCCTTTTTCAACAGCTTGGCGGCTTGCTTGCGCGAGTGTGTGAGGTCGGTGCCCGCTTTGTCTACTGCGGTTGACGCATCGTTCAGGTTTTTTTGCAAACGCTTCAGTTCGTCTTCGTAATTTTCTATAGCACTGAGTTGCTCCTCCAATTGATTTTGCAGGCCGATGAGTTCTTCCACCGAGCCACGCTTATGTTTCTTTTGCAAGGAGTAGATGAGGTCGAGGCGCTCGCTTACAATGGTGAGTCTTTCGGGGTCGAGTTCCAGCTTTTCCTGCTCGGCCGATACTTCGGAGGCAATGTCTTTCAAGTCGATGTAGGCCGACTCGATGCGTTCGGCCAAATCTGCGGCTTTCTCATAAATGCGCGTGAGGGATTGCGCCGTATTAAGGGCGTTTTTTAATGTGACGACTGCGCCTGTGTTGTCGTCCGACAAGTTGGCATCTATGCTATATAGCGCCGACTTGATTTCCTCGATGTGTGACAATGTGTTCAACTCCTTTTCCAACTCCTCTTGCTCGCCCGCCGATAGTTTGGCATCGCGCAACTGGTTTAGTTGGAAGCGGAGGTATTCTTCCTCGTCAGAATCGTTTTTTACCTTGTTCTGCAAGCTTTTGAGCTGCTTTTCTGTGGCGATATAATGGTTGAACGCGGCGGCGTATTGTTCAAGAACCGGGTGATTATCGGCCAGAATATCCAGCACGTTCAGTTGAAAGCGGTTGTCCTTTAAGAGTAGGTTCTGGTGCTGCGAGTGAATGTCGATAAGGAAGCTGCCCAACTCTTTCAGTTCGCTCAATCCTACGGGAGTATCGTTGATGAAGGCGCGGCTCTTGCCGGTGTTCCACATTTCGCGGCGTATCATACAATAATGGGGGTCGTACTCCAGGTCGTTGGTTCGGAAAAAGGATTGCAAGGTATAGCCCGAGATATCGAACACCCCTTCTATCACGCATTTGTTTTCGCCTTGCTTGATGGATGCGGCGTCGGCACGCTGGCCCAGGATGAGCGACAAGGCGCCGAGTATAATGGATTTCCCCGCGCCTGTTTCACCGGTGATTACCGAGAAGTTGGGAGGAAAATCAATCTCCAGATTGGTGATAAGCGCGTAGTTGCGAATAGTTAAAGTCTTGAGCATGATTATTTCTTCAAAGGCTCTATCTGCGATGAATAGGTAGGATAAAGGCTGCGCAGCATATCGTAAAGCTGGCTCTTCTCTTCCGAGGTGGCTCTGCCGGCGATGAGCACAATTTCGTCCAATTTACAGTCGGCAAACATTTGCAAGATAATTTCTGCGCCCCGTATATGCCGTATCTCTTTCAACACGGGCAGGGCGCCGAGTATGGTAGTGCGTGCGCGGTCGGCATTGGCGGCCATTTCGTCCAATCCCCGGCGGTGGTAGGCGTACCACATTTCGCGGTAAGGCTTCATCGTCTCTTCACTGTAGCAATTGATAATGGAGGTGCGGCTTCTGTTGTCGTCGAAGGCCGACCAGCCCGGCCAGCCGGACGATTGCGCCGATGTGGCCAATGTCTGCGCCGTGCGGTAGAAGGTAGATCCGCCCAGGGGAGCAAAACTATCGAAGTCGAGGGCTAAAATCAGGTTGCAATAGAAGGCCAGAACCGCTACCAAATTGCTGGAGATGTAAGTATCTTGCATCTCGATAACGCCGCCTTCCATAAACTCGAATTGCACATTGGTATCTCGCCAATTGAGTATGGTGGTGAAGTAAGACGAGTTGTAAACCGGCCGGCGCGCAATGATAGACAGCTCGCCCTTGATGTTGTCGTTTTCATACTCGCTCACCGTGAAGTTAAACGTACACTCTATCCGCTCGTTGGCGGCAAATGCAGCCGAACTCCATTGCTGTCCGTTAAGAAACTGGTTCATCGCCGTCTCCAGCGTAGTGAACACGTTCTTGTTGGTGGCCTGTATGCGGTCGCTGTTCACCATTACGGTCGCCCGTAGCTCCTGCGAGAAGGAATTCGGGCAGGCGAGCAGCAGGGTGGTTATAATTATCAATAATTGTTTCACTGTTTAGTGTTTAGCGTTTAATATAATCCTTTGTCTCCAACCTCTTCAAGAGATTTAGGGGCATTATGGTTCTTTGCTATATCTTCTGTAATATTACTATTCAATTATAAATTGTTGAATCATTCATTTGTTCAACTATCTCGTCCACTATATCCTTCGCTACCGCCGCTTTCGACTTCAGGCCGTAGTTTTTCTTGGTGCCGTCGGTGCTGATGATGTCCACCTTGTTGGTGTCGGTTTGGAAGCCGGCGCCGGGGTCGTTCAATGAGTTAAGCACGATAAAGTCGAAGTTCTTTTTCTTCAGCTTAGCCATCGCGTTGCTCTCTTCGTCGTTGGTTTCCAGCGCAAAGCCTATTAGTAGCTGGCCGGATTTCTTCATTTTTCCCAAGGCCGCGGCAATGTCGGGATTGGGCGTCAACTCTATATTGAGCGATTCGCCTTCCTTCCTTTTTATCTTCTTTCCTGCCCTGTGAGCGGGTTTATAGTCGGCCACCGCCGCGCTCAGTATCCCGATGTCCATGCCGGGGAAGTATTTCGTTGCCGCTGCGTACATCTCATCGGCCGATTCTACATTTATCCGTTCAATACGGGAGTTTTTGCATTTCAAATCGGTGGGACCGGCTATCAAAATAACTTCGGCGCCCCTATCGGCACACTCTTCGGCCAGGGCAAATCCCATCTTCCCCGAAGAATAGTTTCCTATATAACGTACAGGATCTA
>DAIREI010000181.1:0-4449 GCA_036795675.1 Bacteroidales bacterium | reverse complement strand
GTCAGGTCGCCCCTGCTTGTAACTCGTAACTTCCCTCGTAACTCGTAACTTGTAACTTGTAACTAATTTCATTACCTTTGTGGAAAATTTATAGAGCAACTATGTCAGAAAGAAGAGTTAGGGTGCGTTTTGCGCCCAGTCCCACAGGGCCGTTGCATATCGGCGGAGTGCGGACAGCCTTGTACAATTATCTTTTTGCAAAGAAACACAACGGCGATTTCATTCTACGAATAGAAGATACCGATTCGCAACGCTTCGTACAGGGCGCCGAAGAGTACATTATAGAAGCCTTCAATTGGCTGAATATCCTCTTCGATGAAGGGCCTCACCTGAATAGCGGCAACTATGGGCCTTATCGCCAGTCGGAACGCAAAGATACATATAAAAAATATGTCGACCAACTATTGGATAAAGACTTGGCCTACTATGCTTTCGATACGCCCGAGCAGTTGGAAGCCAAGCGTGCCGAAGTCCCAAACTTCCAATATGACACCTTTACACGTGACCAGATGACCAACTCGCTCACCTTGCCGCCCGAAGAAGTGCAATCGCGCATCACCCAAGGCCAACAATACGTGGTGAGAATAAAGATTGAACCCAACCAAGACATTGTGGTGAACGACCTTATCCGAGGACATGTGACCATCAATTCGTCCATCCTCGACGATAAAGTGCTCTATAAATCGGCCGACGGCCTGCCTACCTATCATCTCGCCAATATAGTGGACGACCATTTGATGGAGATCAGCCACGTGATAAGGGGTGAGGAATGGCTGCCATCCGCACCGCTGCACGTCACCTTATACAACTACCTTGGTTGGGAAGATACCATGCCCGAGTTTGCCCACCTTCCTCTCTTGCTCAAGCCCGAAGGCAACGGCAAGTTGAGCAAGCGCGACGGCGACCGCCTGGGCTTCCCCGTATTCCCCTTGCAATGGAAAGACCCCAAGACGGGCGACGTTTCATCGGGCTACCGCGAGGCGGGTTATTTGCCCGAAGCCGTGGTGAACTTCTTGGCACTGCTGGGCTGGAATCCCGGTGACGACCGCGAGATATTATCCATGAACGAACTGATCGACCTCTTCTCGTTGGAACGCGTAAGCAAGAGCGGCGCCAAATTCGACTACAAGAAAGGTGAATGGTTCAACCACCAATATATCCAACTCAAGCCCAACGAAGAAATAGCGGAGATGTTTGTGCAAGGCTGCCCCGAGGCGGGAACCGACAAAGCCTACGTAACCCGCGTGGTGGGTTTGGTAAAGGAGCGCGTGAACTTCGTGAAAGAACTCTGGAACCAAGCTTCTTTCTTCTTTGTTGCGCCCACTGAGTACGACGAAAAGACCGTGAAGAAACGTTGGAAAGCAGACTCTGCCGGGCAGATGCGCGAGCTGATAGAGGTGCTGCAAGGCATCAGCGATTTCTCGGCCAAACCTACCGAGGAGATAGTTATCCCGTGGATACAGGAGAAGGAATACAACATGGGCGCTGTGATGAATTGCTTCCGCCTCACGCTGGTAGGCGAACCGAAAGGCCCCCATATCTTTGATATTACGGAGTTAATAGGAAAAGACGAAACCATCCGCCGGATAGAGAAAGCGATAGAAGTGCTGGGATGAAAAGCAGCGATATCTTATACTACCCCCTTCGGTTTATATGGATATTGTTCTCATTAATCCCGCTTCCCGTACTGTATCTGTTCTCCGATATTGCCTTCTTATTTATCTATTACGTGGGTCGATACAGACGGAAGGTAGTAAGGAAGAACCTGATTGAATCGTTCCCCGGGAAGGGCATAGACGAGATAAAGAAGATAGAGCGGGGTTTTTACCGCTTCTTCCCCGACCTTACTATCGAGATGTGCAAGTTTGCTACCATATCGGAGAAGGCGATACGCAAGCGGATGAAGTTTTCCAATACGGAGGAGGTCAACAAGATATTGGCCGATGGCAAGTCCATCTCGGCCTATATGGGGCATTACGGCAATTGGGAGTGGGTGACTTCCCTGCCTTTGCATCTAAGCGGAGACGCAATAGCTGGGCAGATATATCGCCGCATGAACAACAAAGCAGTCAGTAAATTATTGCTGAAGAATCGGGGGCGCATGGGGGCGGTGAGCGTGGAGATGCGGGCCTTTCCCCGGTGGATAAAGCAGAAGTTAGATGATGGCGTAGTGAGTATCATGGCTTACATTGCCGACCAATCGCCCAAGAAAAGAGATATAAAGCACTATGTGCAATTCCTCAATCACGAAGTGCCGGCTATAGTAGGTGCGGAGAAGATTGCCAAAAGATATGGATTAGTGGCTTATTACATAGACGTAAAACGAATAAAAAGAGGCTATTACGAAGCCCGCTTTGTAAAGCTTCACGACAACACGGCCGAGTTGCCCGACTTTGAATTAACTGACATATATTACGCTCATTTGGAGAAATCAATCTTGCGGCAGCCCGAACTGTACTTGTGGTCGCACAATCGCTTTAAGTATGCCAAATGAAATAACAGACAAGAACATGGACATCGATTTTGTAGTAACCTGGGTGGATATGGACGACCCGAAATGGAAAGAATCTTTTGCTAAATACTATGGTGAAATAGATAATACCAAGAACGAGGTTTCGGAGGCGCGCTTTCGCGATTACGGCTTCCTGCGCTATTGGTTCAGGGGTGTGGAGAAGTTTGCCCCCTGGGTGCGGAAAGTCCATTTTGTTACTTGTGGGCAGAAGCCCGAATGGTTGGACGAAAACTGCCCCAAGTTGCAGTTGGTCAACCACGAAGACTTCGTCCCCAATCAGTTCCTCCCCCTGTTCAACTCCACTTCCATCGAGATGCACATGCACAAGATACCCAATTTGGCCGAGCATTTCGTCTACTTCAACGATGACTTCTTCATCATAAATAACGTTGGGAGAGAACGTTTCTTTCAAGATGGCCTGCCCTGCGATATTGCCACCTTCAGGCTGAATACAGGCTTATCGCATTGGGAGAAGCGGATAAGAAATAATGTACGGCTTATCAACGACCATTTCGATAAAAAGGAGGTCATGCGCCGCGACCACGACAAATGGTTCAGCCCCATTTACGGCAAGAAGGCCTGGCTTAACTACCTGCTCAAACCCTACTCGAAATTCGTTACCCTGCGTGTGCCACACAATGCGCAACCCTACCTGAGAAGCACTTTCGAGGAAGTATGGGCGGCAGAAGAAGATAAGCTGATGGAATCGTCTACCCACCGCTTTCGCTCGTTGGAGGATTTAACACCCGAACTGTTCCGAACCTGGCAGGTATGCCAAGGCAATTTCACCCCCTATAACACATACAGCGATACCAAAATGTTTGCCTTACTGATAAGAGCAAAACAGGCGATAGAAGCTGTAAAGAATCAATCCTACAAGCTCGTCTGCCTCAACGACAACGTGCATATCCGCAACTACGCCCAGGTGATGGAAGAACTGAAAGCCTCTTTTGATAGTATATTGCCAGAGAAGTCGAGCTTTGAGAAATAAGACGCTATGAATAAGAAACTCGCAGAAGCAATAGCCGGCCTCATTCCCAACAAGATGGCACGCAATCGTTGGCGGGGCATACTGCGCTACGGCCCTGTCAAGGCTTTGCGGTTAAAGTGGAGTTTACAGGAAGAACAAACCCCTCCTCAATACTACTTAGCCGTTTGTGCCATTGCGAAGGACGAAGGCCAATATTTTCAAGAATGGATAGAATGGCACCGCAATATGGGTGTAGAGAAGTTTTATATCTACGATAATGAAAGCACAGACAACACCAAAGAAGTCCTGGCGCCTTATATAGAATCGGGGCTGGTGGAATACATATACTTCCCCGGAGATAGGGTGCAGTTGGCAGCCTACGATGACTGCTTCGAGAGGTATCGCTTAGAAGCGCGATGGGTAGCTGTTATCGATTTGGATGAATTTATTGTTCCGATAAGAGATAATACAATCCCCCAATTCCTGCAACCCTTGGAGGACTACCCCGTAGTGGAAATAAACTGGCTCAACTTTGGTAGTGGAGGCGCAGAGAAGAAAGAAGAAGGAGGTGTGATGGAGCGATTCAAAAAACATTCGTTGCCCAATCACCGGTTGAACAGGCATGTGAAAAGCATTGTCGACCCCCGCCGTATCTTTACTTTTATCGGATGCCACGAGGCCGCCCGCATTTCAGGCAAAGCCGTAGACTCGCACGGCGAGCGGATAAAGAAAGGCTTCAGAGACAGGGAACCCCAACACGATGTAATCCGCGTCAACCATTACGCCGTCAAGTCGCGTGAAGAGTTTGTGGAAAAGCAAGCACGCGGGCGAGCTAGCGGAAAAGCCAAAACAGTAGAGGCGGGGTATTTCGAGATGTTTGATATGAATGATGTGGGATGAAATAAATATCATCAATATTTTGCAATTCTCATTTCTTTGCTTATATTTGCAGCTATTACCAACCCTT
>DAIREI010000180.1:0-4482 GCA_036795675.1 Bacteroidales bacterium | reverse complement strand
GCAAGAGAATTAAAACCGGGAGAGGTGTACGAACCCGTCATGTCTCCCCTGAAGAAGTATAATGAAGTAACCCCCTATTCTGTTGTATGGGGCTTGTTGATGGCCGTACTGTTCTCGGCCGCGGCTGCCTATTTAGGATTGAAAGTGGGGCAAGTTTTCGAAGCCGCCATCCCCATAGCTATTATCGCCGTGGGAGTGTCGGCCGCTACCAAACGGAAGAATGCCTTGGGCGAGAACATCATTATCCAGTCCATCGGCTCCAGCTCGGGAGTGATTGTTGCCGGAACCATCTTTACTATTCCGGCGCTTTATATCCTTCAGGCCAAATACCCCGACATCCATGTCAGCTTCCTTCAGGTATTTCTCAGTTCGGCCTTGGGAGGATTTCTCGGTATTCTGTTTCTGATTCCTTTCCGCAAATACTTTGTGGCCGACATGCACGGCAAGTATCCTTTCCCCGAAGCTACGGCAACCACGCAGGTGCTTATATCGGGCGAAAAGGGAGGCAATCAGGCTAAACCCCTTATCATTGCCGGTCTTATCGGAGGGCTTTACGATTTTATCTGCGCTACATTCAGCGCCTGGCACGAAGTCATCTCCTCGCGAGCCATCGAGATAGGAAACACCATTGCCGACAAATGGAAGATGGTGGTTAGCGTTAACTCCGGAGCAGCCGTGCTGGGCTTGGGTTACATCATCGGATTGAAATACGCCATCATCATTTGCGCCGGTTCCTTCCTCGTGTGGTTCCTCATCGTTCCCCTCATGTCGGGCATTTGGAGCAACGAACTGTTTGCCACATTAAATCCCCTGACCGATATGCGTCCCGAAGACATATTTACCAATTACGCCCGCTCGATAGGTATTGGCGGTATAGCCATGGCCGGCTTAATCGGTATAGTAAAGTCGTGGGGTGTAATTAAAAGCGCTGTCGGTTTGGCGGGTAAGGAGCTTAGCGGCAAAGGAGTGGATAAGAGCAAAGAAACCCTTCGCACGCAGCGCGACCTCTCGATGAAGTTCGTCTCCATCGCCAGCTTTGTTACGCTGTTTTTAATTCTGGCTTTCTTCTATTTCGGAGTAATCCATAATATCGTTTATGCCTTGGTCGGATGGATAGTAGTAACCATTATCGCCTTCTTGTTTACCACGGTGGCAGCCAATGCTATTGCAATAGTCGGTTCCAATCCCGTATCGGGGATGACTTTGATGACCCTTATTCTGGCCTCGGTGGTGTTGGTATCGGTGGGGCTGAAAGGCACCGAAGGAATGGTTACCGCGCTTATTATGGGAGGTGTGGTATGTACAGCGCTTTCGATGGCCGGCGGATTCATCACCGATCTGAAAATCGGTTATTGGTTGGGCACAACGCCTGCCAAACAAGAGTCGTGGAAGTTTTTGGGCGCGGTTGTTTCTGCCGCTACCGTTGCAGGTGTACTGATTATTCTTAATAAGACTTACGGCTTTACCGGCGACAATGCACTTGTAGCTCCGCAAGCCAATGCCATGGCATCGGTTATCGACCCCTTAATGAGCGGTGGAAGCGCACCTTGGGTATTGTACGGAGTAGGAGCCATATTGGCTTTGCTGCTCACCTGGATAGGTATTCCCGCATTACCTTTTGCCTTGGGAATGTTTATCCCCATCTGGTTGAATACGCCGTTGCTGATAGGCGGAGCCATCTCTTGGTTTGTGAGTACACGCTCGAAAGATGCCGATGTAAACAAAGCCCGTTTCGACCGGGGTACGCTCTTGGCTTCCGGATTCATTGCCGGCGGCGCCTTGATGGGCGTGGTAAGCGCCATACTCAAGTTTACCAATGTTGATTTGACGATAAAAGGCGGTTGGCTCGATAATCCCATGTCGCAAGTAGTATCCTTGTTCGTTTACCTCTTGCTTATCGGCTACCTGCTTTGGGATAGCATGAAGGCGAAGAAGTAATTTCAGCGAATAAATAATTGCGGAGCGAAATGAATGTAAAGTTTGTTTCGCTCCGTATTTTTTTATATGATTATTTTGTTTATATTTGTGAAACTATTCACCACGTGCGAAGCACGCTCACAGGCGAAGCCCTCACAACGCGTAGCTGTACACCTTCAAACCCCGACACTGTACAATCTCGAACGTCGACACTATACACCCTCGAACCTCAAGGGTGTAGACCTTTAAAGTCTTCAAGCCTATTTTAAGAATCCGGCAAACCTGTAGTCAGTTATCAGTAATCAGTTATCAGCTCATCATATCATTTATTTTTTCATTTTCTTCATTATCTTAATTTCTTTAATTACTTTTGTCGTCTAACCCCATAATACACACGAAGATGAAAAACATAAACAGAAGAAAGTTCTTAAGCCTTTCGGCTTTGGCCGGAGCGGGCGCATTGGTGGCTCCGCAACTGAGTACGGCGGCTGTTGCAAGCCGGCCGTCAAGCAGTCAAAATGAAAAGAAAACCATCCCTACCCGCATCCTGGGAAAGACAGGCCTCGAGATACCCATCCTCAGCATGGGTGTAATGCGTGCCGACAACCCGGCGGTGGTTCGAGCGGCCTATAATTCGGGACTTACCCACTTCGATACGGCGCATGGTTATCAGAACGGAAAAAATGAGGAGATGCTCGGCAATTTCTTCAAAGATAAAGACCGCAGCACGTTTACCGTTGCTACCAAGGCTCGTTTGGAGCCTAATAGCGAGAACTTCGAAACAGAATATGAAAACATGCTCGACATCAGCCTGCGCCGCCTGCAAATGGATTATGTCGACATCTTTTACGTGCACGGACCTAACGACAACGAAACGCTGACTAACCCGCGGATGATAAAGACGCTCAATAAGTTTAAGGTCGCCGGCAAGGTAAAACACATCGGATTCTCCACCCATGCCAATAAGCCCGAACAGATAGATGCAGCCATCGAAGCCGGCATTTACGAAGTGTGCTTGGTGAGCTACAACTTCACGCTCGAGGTATTGCAGGAATTGGAAGAGGCTATGCAGCGCGGCGTGGAGGCCGGAATGGGTTTTGTAGCCATGAAGACCATGGCGGGAGGCGTAGAAGACGCCAACGGCGAGAAACAGGTAGACGGCGCCGCTTGCCTGCGCTGGGCCTGGCAAAACCCCAACCTCACCACTGCCATACCGGGCTTCACCAGTTTCGACTTGTTGGAGAATTGCTTGGAGGCTGCTTATCGTCCCGAAATGAACGAAGACGATGTGCGCTACATCGCCGCCCTCGGAGGTTGCGACTTGCTCTATTGCCAAAATTGCGAGAAGTGCGTGACCGATTGCAGCAAATCACTTCCCATACCCGATATTATGCGTGCCTACATGTACAATTTCGGATACAAGCACCCCTCGTTGTCGAAAGATACCTTGATGGAGTTGGTTCTCAGCGGCAGGGAATGTAACAATTGTGTTGTTTGCACGGTCAGTTGTCCCCAAGGCTTTAAGGTGGCCGAGAAGATCGCCGCCATCACGCCTATTATGCATGTCCCTAATGAATATCTTACCTGATGAAAACATATTGTATTATAATCGGATTGATAATAAGCGTCTTGTTGTCGGCACAAACGCCGCAAGAGTTGCGCGATAGGCTGCCCGAAGTGCCCGGTTGGGAAATAGTCGACGAGATTGAGGTTTTCGACAGAGACAACCTCTACAACCGCATCAATGGCGCCGCACCGCTGTATTTCGAGAATAATTTCCGCGAGATGACCTCGATGGAGTACGTCAACGGCGACCGGTATATCACCATACAAGCCTACCGCCATGCCTCGCCCGAAGGTACCTTTGGGATGTATGCCTCCGAGCGCTCGTCGGACATGACCTTCTACGACGGTATAGGCGGTGAAGCGCAAGGCGATGATTACGGCCTCTACTTCTTTGCCGGCATTATGTATGTAAAGATGCTGCCGGGCGATGACGACGAAGCAACGCTTAATGCCATGCGCGACATAGCCCGCGGTTTTTCGCACAACATTACCCCCGAAGGCGCGGCTTATCCCAAGTTGTTCGAGGCTTTCCCCACAGAGGGATTGATTGCCCGTTCCAACGCCTACATCACAAGCAATTACATCGGGCATGAGTTCCTCAAACAGGTTTATACGGCCAATTACGAGATAGATGGGCGCAAGTTCCAAGTCTTTGTAATTGACGGCGAAACAGGAGAAGGAGCGCTTGCCATATTGAACAGCTACTTCAATTTTACGAAACAAGCAATCACTCCATCACCCGAAGGGTTTATCATTGAGGATAGATATAACGGCAATATCCCCGCACTCTTAAAAGGGCAATACATCATCGGCGCTTTTGACGAGAACGCCGGGGATTTTCCGAATGAAATATTCGAATTTTTGAAAACGATTGAGTTGTATTGAGAGAGAATGCCAGCCTTACTTAACCCTTTCAGGGTTAATAGCATATGGACACTCCTATTAAAATAGGGTTAAAACCCTATCCTAAGTTATTTATTCCCTTCGGGAATTATTATA
>DAIREI010000179.1:0-4482 GCA_036795675.1 Bacteroidales bacterium | reverse complement strand
AAATATTCGTTTACCAGACGTCTTACAATGTCCGGATTGCTTTCCATTTCTTTCCTGAGGTCTTTATCGTTATAGGCCTTCAGTTTCTTTATGGTCTGTTCTATTATCTGTGGTGAGAACACATCGTGTTCTTCATAAACCGAGCGTTGTCTTTCCAGTTGCAGTGCCGAGGCATAGCAACTATCGGGCAATTGTTCCAGTGTTTGTAATCGTTCCTTGTTCTCTGCCGAGTGGATGTTTACGTCTACGTAAGTACGTTCGGCAATTTTCAGCGCGTCGGGCATTTCCATTCCGTGGCGACAGGCTACGCATAGTCCGGCCAGCAGTTGATAAATATCGGCTGTACAGTCGGGCGAGCGCATTTCGAATGTTTGCTTCTCTTCGGTGTAGCTCGTGCTTGGTTTTTCAAGCGGGTTTACCGTGCCCGACATGTCTTTCTTCATCGTCCAACCCAGCGGTACGCGTATCAGCACCGAGCGGTTGCGGTCGCCCCAGCAAATATTGGTGGGCGCTTCCTGATGAGGAACCAAGCGTAGGTAAGAAGTCGGATTGGTATTACCGAAGGCAGTAATGGAAGGAGCAAGCGTAATCATTCCTGCAATGGCTTTGCGCGATATGTCGGACAGTTTGCCGTCATGCAAAGTAACATTCTTGCCGTCTTTTGTAAAGCGCATGTGAACGTGCATACCCGAGCCGGCTTCGCCAACGATGATTTTGGGAGCAAAACTTATATCCAAGCCGTATTCGTAAGCCAGGTTGGTAATAATCCATTTGGCAACAACAATTTGGTCGGCTGCGCTATCGAGGTGGGTAGGCAGGAATTCAATTTCGTTTTGTTCGTACACCTTGCCGTTGAGGGTAAAGTTACCCACTTCGGAGTGTCCGTATTTAATCATGCCGCCGGTTTGGGCGATATATAACATGCATTGCTTTCTAAATTCATTAAACTTGGCAAAGGGTCCCGACTCATGATAACCCCGTTGGTCGGCTACCGTAAACAGGCCACCGGTATTTTCTTCGCTATCTATTACATAGTATTCAAGCTCGGCCATGGCTTCCATTACCAATCCCGTTTGTTGGGTAAATACGGCATTTGCCTTATTCAATGTGTATTCGGGAGAGCTTTTCAACTGATTGCCGTCTTTGTCGAAATAAGAGCAAAGCAGGCATAAAGTAGGGATTTCGGCAAAGGGGTCGATAAATGCTGTCCGGAAGCGGGGTACTACGTACAGGTCGCTATTGCCCGAACCGATGTAAGGAAAGATATTAGAGCCGTCCACCCGTTCTCCGTATGTAAGGATAGCTTCGAGGTAGTTTTCATCCGTTATAACAAAGTTCAACGATTTCAACCTTCCGTCGGCTGCGGGATACATAAAGTTCATCATTTTGATTTCATTTTCCTTAATGTAACGAATGATGTCGCTCTTTGTCAGTTCTGCTGCAGGTTTGCCAAGAAACCCGGTAAGAGGATTACTATTCATTTTAGAATCCAAGTCCATGTCTTCAGGTGTTAAATGTTTAATAAATCTACGTTTTGTTTATCACTTTGTAATGCAGCTTAGCCTTGTAATGAAACAATCGGCCTCAATTGCTTGACAAATGTACGATATAACTTTGGAATAAAAAAATAATCGGGAAAGATTGGAATAAGAAAGGGCGCACCTTAATTGTGCGCCCTCGTCGAGGTACCAGGATTCGAACCTGGGACCCCCTGCTCCCAAAGCAGGTGCGCTAACCGGACTGCGCTACACCTCGATATTTTGCGACGGCAAAGGTAAGCATAATTATGATTATACAAAGTTAAAAACGCACTTTTCTTCAACAATTTCAAATTCTTTTCAGTTTAATCTATGAACTTTGTATCACAAATATAAAACGAAAAGATTATGAAACATTTAGTATTTACGTTAGTATTATTACTGTCGGTGCAGTTTAGCGCACTTGCCGACAATGACAAGCCAATTCGCTTCGAGGAATTGCCCGACAAGGCCAAAACATTTATCACCACCTATTTTAGTGATGTGGAAATAGCGCTTACCAAGAAAGAATCAGATTTCTTCGGCAAATCGTACGAAGTTATCTTCGTGAATGGGAACAAGGTCGAGTTCGACCGGGGAGGTGATTGGACGGATGTAAATTGCAAGTTCACCGAAGTGCCGCAAGGTATAGTCCCTCAGCCCATAGTTAATTACGTTAGGAATAATTACGGCGAAGTAAGGATTGTTAGTATCGATAAAGATAAGCGCGATTACGAAGTGGAACTATCGAGCGGTATTGAACTTACTTTCGATAAAAAATTCAATTTGATAGATATAGACTATTAACCAATAAAAAAGGTATCGTATGAAAACAAAATTATTATTATTCGCCCTGTTGCTTTCAGCTTTTACTTTGTATAGCTGTAATGACGATGACGACAATTTGAAAAACGTAGACAAAGGGTTACTCGAAGCATTCAATGAAAAGTATCCAGGAGCCAAAGTGTGGGAATGGGAAATGGAGAACGGCTATTTCGTGGCTTTCTTTTTGCTTGATGGCCACGAGGCAGAGGCTTGGTTCGACAGAAACCATAAATGGGTTTTTACTGAAATAGATCTTCGATTCAATGAGCTACCCGAGGCGGTTCAAACAGGCTTCAATACGAGTGAATATGCCGATTGGCGCATCGACGATGTAGACCAATTCGACTATGCCGATGCCGAAACCCGCTACATCATCGAAGTGGAGAAAGGGAATCGGGAAATGAAGCTGGCCTACCATGCCGACGGCACGTTGGTGAACTAAGAGTGAAGAGTGAAGAGCTAAGAACTGAGAGTCGAGAAGGGAAAGAGCGTTCTCTTTTACTCCCTCACTCTTAGTTCTTAGTTCTTTTAAACGTAATGTATTTATTGCATACAAAATTGAGCAATGTAAAGAATACAATACCTATCAATTGGCAACTATAGGCATGATTGATAAGCACGTGAATGCCAAATAGAGTGAAGTCGATGGTGGGGAAGTGAGCGTAAGTATTCAGCAGGTTTATCAAGATTAGCTGTGGGATGTAGCAGAGAATAAACAATCCCACAAAGACGAGAAACTCTTTCTTCCAGTTGTTTTTACTTTTGAAAGTCCAGTTGCGGTTCCAGATAAAGCTATTGATAACGCCTGCCGCATATCCGATAAAGTTAGATACCGACAGTTGCCAACTTGTAGCCTCTCCTTCGCTGGCAATACGATATACGAAGTGCATTATCAACCAAATGACTATGGCGGTAACGAGCGTATTCGATACGCCTACGATGCCGTATTTAACCAACTGTGTAAAGAATTTCTTATCCATTATTGTCCCAGATTCCAAGTATAACCTTCCTTGTTTTTGAAGATTCCTTTCAAAAAGTAGCGAAAGTTAGTGAATAATTGCCATACGTCAAACAAAGGCAGGAGCGCATAGTATTTTGCCGACTTGAGTTTGGCTGCCGTTTTGTTTATAATTACCAACTGCGATGCCAGGCGCATGAGGTACATACCCAGGGCTATTGCCGGAATATAGATGGTAAGGAAGTAGGCTGCAACAAGATAAAGAAATAAAAAGTAGAACAAACTACGCGATAGGGTTTCTGCTTGCCAGAAAAGACGGCTGCTCTTGCTGTAATACCGGGTGGTGAACGCCCGTTCGCTCTTCCAGCGATACCAGGCATCGCTGTCGTTCCAATAGGTGCGCACCAGCCCGCTCGGGAATACATTGGCGCTTAGGTTGTGTTTTTCAGCTATCCCGTTCACAAACAAATCATCGGCTCCCGATTGGAGAAAACGGTAGCTCGAGAACCCTTTCTTTTCTACAAAATGGCGCTTCTCATATCCCATGTTCCGCCCGTTAGCTCCGTAGGCGCGGCCTTTCATGGCGCGGCTGATTATTTGTAAGTTGGTAAAAAAGTAATCGTAAGCGGCAAACTTCTTTTTCACTCCATCCTGCTTGTTTAATACCGAAAATCCCAATACGACGCTTTTGCCTTGTCTGAAGCGTTGCGCCATGCTCGTTATCCAATGCCTGCTTACAGGCCGGCTGTCCGATTCGGTAAAGAGTAAGCGGTCGTATTTGGCTGCTTTTATTCCCATCATCAGCCCCAGCTTCTTCCGGCTCAGGTTGCGGGTGCTGTTGGGGATGTTGGTAAAGTAGAAATGTTTGTGTTCATACTCCATCCGTTTCAGTATGTCTACACTTTCTTCGGGCAGATGATCGTTGATGGCTATTACTTCAAAATTAGGGTATTCTTGGTTGAGCAGGGCGGTTATGTTCCGCTCCATATCGTCACTCGAATGGCCGATATAAACGATTACCGATACGGGCGGCAAGTCGCTTCTGCGTTGTTTATCTCCTTTCTTTTGTTTGAAATAGGGTAGGGCGAGTTGCTGCCACCAGTACATCATTTGCACAACAAAGCAGATGAACAGCAGCGATAGCAATAGAATATTAAGTGTATTGAACATCTTGTTATTTAT
>DAIREI010000178.1:0-4486 GCA_036795675.1 Bacteroidales bacterium | reverse complement strand
GAGGCTTACTATAATCCCCTTCTTCTTATTTAAGGCATTAAAATGCTTGATGGCTTCGTCCATCCCTATCTTTCGGGGAAGCCCGGCTCCGGTTTGATGTCCCGGCAGGTCTTCTATTAATAATGGCGTGAGGTAGAAATGGGGCGTGTTGTGCCGGCGGGCATAATCGAGCGCCGAAGCATAAGAGGCACGATTGAACTCCTTTGCCTCGGGCGGACTAATCAGCCAAGAATTGAAGACCACCAACACCTCTACACAGAAATCCCCTCCGGCGCAACGAAACAGGCTGTCGAGTGTGTGGGACAAGTCCGGTTCGTTGTACGAGGGGATAACGATGACTATATGCGGCGACAATTTATCCATTTCGCCTTCGCCGGGATAGATTTATTGAGCGGTATACCTGGAATTGAGGAACGTTAATATCTCCTCGGTAAGGTCGTAAGATTTATCGGCATAAAGAATGGTACTCAGCCCTTGGTTGAGGAAGATTAGCTGATACCTGTTGGTTTCGTTGACAACGTTTGCCGCATTTTTGATGGAATCGACCAACTGAACATTCAGCTCTTGTCCTTTTATCATATAATCCTGCTCTGTTTGGCTAGCCTGGCGTTGCAAATCTTCAAATCTCCTTTGAAGTGAAATGCTCTTCTGCTCTACCTCCGATTGTGTAAGATAGCGGTTGTTCTGCATGTCTTGCTGCAACTTGTTTGCATCTTGCTGTATCCTTCTTTCTGTAGATTGATGCGTATTCATCTCCGAAGTATATTTATCGTTCAGTGCGGCATTCTGATCAAGGAAAAAACCGTATTGATTAAAAATAGAATCTACCTGAATGTATGCGATAGGCAGTAAAGGGGCTACTTCCTGTTCTACCACCGTTCCGTCTTCCAAGGTTACCGTGCGGGTTTGCATCGGGGGTTTGCCGGTCGCTCCGCCTGACGGTTTCGCCGTAAAAAATAGTATAAATAAAACGATTACTGCTACAGCCAGGATTCCACTGATAACATAGCTGATGACTGAGGTGTTGCTTTTTCCGTCCATGAATATGATAATTAAATTAGATTTGCTCTATGTGATTTATTATTTCCAATAAGTTCTTTTTGTTCCGCTCCATGCGGTCTTGAGTTTGTGCACAGTGTATTCCTTTTTCTTTCATCTTTTTATTACGCCCGACATGTGTATCGGGAAATTTCCCGTCTTTTGTAAAGAAAATACGGACTCCCAATAGCACAACGCTGACAAAAACCAGCAAAGCAGATAATAAAACGATAGTAATCATACGTTCTCTTTTTCTATCTGAGCGCACAAATATAAGCCAATTTATCGTTAAAATATATTTTTTCTTTGCCAAATAGAGTGTTTTAGTCTATCTTTATCTTTTCAAACCATATTTTTACAAATATTAATCACCACTTAGTTATGCAAGTAAGAGATTTGAAGCCTGCTTTGATTTGGGGTTATTTCGACGACATCACGCAAATTCCTCATCCAAGCAAAAAAGAAGAGAAAATAGTACAGTTCTTGTTGGATTTTGCCAAAGAACACGGACTGGAAGTGCAAAAAGACAAAGCGCTGAATGTAGTTATCAGCAAACCAGCTACTCCGGGCATGGAGAACCTGAAGTCGGTTATTCTGCAATCGCATGTGGATATGGTATGCGAAAAGAACAGCGACACCGTATTCAACTTCGACACCGACCCCATCAAAACCTTGGTGGACGGAGATTGGGTAAAGGCCGAAGGAACCACACTGGGAGCCGACGACGGTATAGGCGTAGCGGCTTCGCTGGCCTTGCTGGCATCGAAAGACCTGGTACACGGCCCCATTAAAGCCTTGTTCACTATCGACGAAGAGACCGGACTGACAGGAGCCAACGCCCTCGACCCGGCCTTGCTGGATGCGGATATTCTTCTCAACCTCGACAGCGAAGAGTGGGGCGAGTTCTGCATCGGTTGTGCCGGCGGCAAAAACACGCAAGGCATTTTCACTTACCAGTTGCACGACGCTCCGAAAGATTACTTCTGGTTTCAGGTAGAAGTGAGCGGACTGAACGGCGGCCACTCGGGAAGCGATATCCACGTAGGCTTAGGCAATGCCAATAAGATTATCGACCGCTACTTATATACCCTGATGCAAGAGGCTCCGCTACGCTTGGCTATGATTGACGGCGGCAACCTGCACAACGCCATCGCTCGCGAAGCCAAAGCGTTGGCAGGTATCCCCATCGCATCGAAAGAAAGAGCCGCTATATTGGTTAATACCCTGCAAGGCGAATTATCGGCCGAATTGGCTCACACCGACAAGAACGTGAAGATTCAAATTCATTCGGCAGATGCTCCCGCACAATGCATAGACGAAAGAACAAGCACCAACCTCATCAATGCGCTTTATGCCGTGCCTCACGGTGTGATGGGCTGGAGCCACGAGATGGAGAACACGGTAGAAACTTCTACCAACCTGGCATCGGTGAAGATGAAAGAAGGCAATAAGATTGTAATCGTAACCAGCCAGCGCAGTTCTACCAACTCGCTAAAGGTAGACGTAGCCAATATGGTTGCCTCGGTATTTACGTTGGCCGGAGCCGATGTAATCGCTTCCGACGGCTATCCCGGATGGAAACCCAACGCCGATTCGCCTATTCTGAAAGTATCGGAGAAAGTGTACGAAGACATGTTCGGAGCCAAGCCCCATGTGTATTCTATCCACGCCGGACTGGAATGCGGCCTTTTCTCAGAAAAGAATCCCAAGCTGGACATGATTTCTTGCGGCCCTACCGTATTGGGGGCGCACTCACCCGAAGAACGCGTAGAAATACCTACCGTACAGAAGTGGTGGGACTTCCTGGTAGAGCTGTTAAAAAACATTCCTGCAAAATAAATAGGATATTCTATCGTTTTATATGTAGAGACGCAACGCATTGCGTCTCTACATTATTATATGAAACATCCTATTTACATACTCATACTGCTACTCCTCACGTCTTTCCTCTCGTGCAAAGACGACTTCGAGAATTATTCTACCAGTCCGAACGACTTACTGACATTTTCGGTCGATACAGTACGTTTAGATACCATCCTTAGTTCGGTCACTACTCCCATTGCAGAGCTGAAGGTCTATAATAAGAACTCCAAGCCGCTGCTTATCTCCTCAATTAAACTGAACAACGCAGGCCAAAGCGGATTCCGAATCAATGTTGACGGCATGGCAGGTACTGCTTTCCAGGATGTAGAGATACGTTCCAACGACAGCCTTTATATCTTCATCGATGCCAATCCGTTTTTTACGGGGCAAACCCTGCCCGCACTTGTCCAAGACGAGATAGAGTTCCTTACCAATACGGTCTCCCAACAAGTGGTGCTGGAAGCCCACAGCCAGGATGTAACCATCTTGCGAAGGTGGGAAGTGGAAGAAGATACGCTGCTGAGCAACGAATTGCCTTACCTGCTTTTCGATACGCTCTTTATACGAGAAGGGGCGACGCTCGAAATCCCCGAAGGGACGACATTTTATATGAACGGCACGGCCAATATCGTGGTTGAGGGAACGCTGAAGATAAAGGGAACACAAGACCGCCGTGTGGTGATGCGAGGCGATAGGATGGATAACCTGATTGCCACTGTTCCGTACGACAGGGTGCCCGGCCAATGGGGCGGCATTGTGTTTACTCCCACCAGCTTCGGCAATGAGATAGAGTACGCCCACATACGAGGAGGCAAGAGCGCCTTGTATCTGGAGCCTTCACATCCCGAAGAATTGAAACTGACGATAAAGAACTCCATAATCACCAATTTCAGGGGAGCCATATTGGCAGCCGTTAACTGCCAAGTAACGGTGGAAAACAGCGAGCTATCCAACTCGAGGGATGCGCTGGCTCACTTAGTTGGAGGAAGTTATAGCTTTACGCATTGTACGCTGGCCAACTACTACGCCAAAGCACAAGGCGCCGGTTGGGGCAATACATCCAACCAAACGGTGATATTGCAGAATACTTACCTCGATTGGAGTGCCGAAAATTCCGAGACTGTACTCTACCCCATTATTAAGGCCGACTTTATAAACACCATCATATCCGGGCCTGAATACTCCGCCACTTCGGGTATTTCCATTGAAGACAATAAAGATTCTTCTATCAATTTCTATTTCAGGAATTGCCTTATCGAGAATAAAGGGGAGAACGACAACGACTTTATCAACTGTATATTCGCCGAAGACCCTCTCTTCTTAAAGCCCATACCGGTAAATGAAGAGGACGAGGAGGACTTCATCTATATTTTCCAATTGACCGAAGAATCCCCTGCCAAAGACAAAGCCGACCCGGTAGCCGCCCAAGCTTTCCCCCTCGACCTGAACGGAATAAGCCGACTGAGCGATGCCGGCTCGGACATGGGGGCGTATGAATACCGTGAACAGTAAAAGGCACCTCCCCCCAACCCCCTCCCAAGAAGGGGGAGTCGCAAAGCGAATATTCTCATTCCCTAAAAGGAAA
>DAIREI010000177.1:0-4504 GCA_036795675.1 Bacteroidales bacterium | reverse complement strand
CTGCGAATAATAAGACGACATGATGAGGAATTGAACTTTCCCTGTTTTTCCTTTGTTATAATTACCTACTCGATATTGTTGCATCTATTATGTCAAATAGGCAGTTGCGGCTTTGGCATAACTTTTGCATAAGTTAAAGCAGTATAAATAAACTGAACAATAACAACGATTAAAGATATTAGATTATGGGAAAAATTATTGGAATTGACTTAGGAACAACCAACTCTTGTGTGGCTGTTATGGAGGGTAACAAACCCGTTGTTATCCCCAATAGTGAAGGAAAAATGACCACGCCTTCGGTAGTGGCTTTCCTCGACAATGGAGAACGTAAAGTAGGCGACCCGGCTAAGCGCCAGGCAATAACCAATCCTACACGTACGGTCTTCTCCATTAAAAGATTCATGGGAGAAACTTACGACCGCGTAAGCGCAGAAATTGCCCGCGTACCTTATAAAGTAGTAAAGGGCGAAAACAATACGCCGAGAGTAGACATTGATGGACGACTTTATTCTCCGCAAGAAATATCGGCAGTAATTCTTCAGAAGATGAAGAAGACGGCCGAAGACTATTTGGGTCAGGAAGTGAAGGAAGCGGTAATCACCGTGCCGGCTTATTTCTCCGACTCGCAACGCCAGGCTACTATTGAAGCGGGCGAAATCGCCGGTTTGGTTGTGAAACGTATCATCAACGAACCCACAGCGGCCGCTTTGGCTTACGGCTTAGACAAGGCCGACAAAGACATGAAGATTGCCGTGTTTGACTTGGGTGGCGGCACATTCGATATCTCCATCCTCGAACTGGGCGGTGGCGTATTTGAAGTGCGCTCTACCAATGGCGATACCCACTTGGGAGGGGACGATTTCGACCATGCTATTATCGACTGGCTGGCCGATGAGTTTCAGAAAGACGAAGGCTTAGACCTGCGCAAAGACCCCATGGCTATGCAACGCCTGAAAGAAGCTGCCGAGAAAGCCAAGATTGAACTCTCCAGCAGCACTTCTACCGAGATCAATCTGCCCTACATCATGCCCGTAGACGGGATGCCCAAACACTTGGTGAAGACATTAACCCGCGCCAAATTCGAACAACTGGCCGACAAGTACATCCAAGCTTGTAAAGCTCCATGCGAAAAGGCATTGAAAGATGCAGGACTTACTCCCAAAGACATTGACGAAGTAATCCTCGTGGGAGGTTCTACCCGTATCCCCGCCATCCAAAGCATGGTGGAAAAGATATTCGGTAAAGCGCCTTCCAAGGGTGTGAATCCTGATGAAGTGGTTGCCATCGGTGCTGCCATTCAGGGCGGTATCCTTTCGGGCGACAGCAACTTGGGCGGCATGGTATTGCTCGACGTTACTCCGCTTTCACTCGGTATTGAAACCATGGGTAGCGTGATGACCAAGATGATCGAGGCCAACTCTACCATCCCCATCAAGAAAACGGAGACTTTCACCACGGCTGCCGATAACCAGCCATCGGTTGAGATACACGTCCTCCAAGGCGAACGTCCTTTGGCGAAAGACAACAAGACCATCGGCCGCTTCCACCTCGACGGAATCATGCCTGCCATGCGCGGTGTGCCTCAGATTGAAGTAACCTTCGACATCGATGCCAACGGCGTAGTAAGCGTTTCGGCTAAAGACAAAGCCACAGGCAAAGAACAACAGATACGCATTGAAGCTTCCAGCGGATTGAGCGAAGACGAAATCAAGCGCATGAAAGACGAAGCTGCCGCCAACGCCGAAGCCGATGCTCAGGCCAAAGAGAAGATCGACAAGATGAACCATGCCGACAGCCTGATATTCCAGACCGAGAAGCAATTGAAAGACCTCGGCGACAAACTGCCTGCCGATAAGAAAGCACCGATTGAAGCCGCTCTCGAAAACTTGAAAACGGCTCACAAAGCTGAAGACATCGCAGGAATTGACGCTGCCATGACAGAAGTAAACAACGCTTTCCAAGCCGCAAGCCAGGAAATGTACAACGCCCAAGCCCAAGCCGGCGGCGCAGGTCCACAACCCGGACCCGACGCAGGTCCACAAGGCGGCGGACAGCCGGGCAATGATGACGTACAAGACGTGGACTTCGAAGAAGTGAAATAAACAACAATTGGCAAATAGATAAAGATTAGGTTAGGTTAGAAGAGCCACCTCGCGAGGGGTGGCTTTTTTTGTATACTATAATTATTCGTATATTTGCAAGAAAAGAACAATCAAAAATATAGTATATCAATCAAACCAAAACAACAAAATATGATTAGTGCCATACACAATTATTGCGATAGCTGGTGCGAACGTTGTGCGTTCACCGGCCAGTGCGCCGTCTATGCCAAGACAAGCAACCTTAGTGAAGAGGAAAAAGATATTAATAATCCTAAGTTTTGGGAGTTTGTGGGTAATCAATTGACTGAGGCTCTCTCGATGCTTCAAACTAAAATGGAGGAGATGGGGATTCCACCTATGACCAAAGAGGAGGAAGCAGAATGCGAAGCACAACACAAGCAAACTGAATTTAGAGCAAATGAACATCCGCTTCTTAAATTGAGTAAAGAGTATGCTTCCGACATAGACGGCCTTTTAAAATACATTTCGGAAAAAGAGGCCGGCCGCAAGGCAGAAAATACCGAACGGATGGAAGTTATCCTATGGTATCAGTATTTTATTCAAGTCAAGTTACATCGGGCATTGAGCGGTCTATTCGATAACGATGACGAAGAAGTAGACGAATATGCCATGTACGACGCAAACGGGAGCGCCAAAATTGCGCTTCTCGCCACAGAACGCAGCCTAACGGCTTGGTATAATTTATACGAAGTCTTTCCCGAAAAGGAAGACGAGATACTAAAGAGTTTGATTCTACTTAAAAAGATTATCGAGTTGATAAAATCTGTATTCCCCAATGCCGAGAGTTTTATTCGCCCAGGATTTGATGAGAATAAATCACAAGTAAACAACTATGGATAAACAGAATACAATTAAGCTACTTGAAAAGCGGCAAGTTCGCTCCGTATGGAATGAGGAAACTGAAGAGTGGTATTTCTCAATAGTAGATGTAGTGGGGGTATTGACTGATAGCATAAACCCTACTGATTATTTGAAGAAATTGCGAAAACGCGATACTTTGCTCGGTCATTACATAGGGACAAATTGTCCCCAGATAGCTATGATGACTGAAACAGGTAAAACGCGGAGCCAACATTGCCAAAGATGCACGTATGAAACTGGAAGCAGAAACAGGTAAGAAAGTAGTAAGTCCGTTGAATGCCAAAAATATCCTATCCATTGAAGAGAAAAAAGCAGATACAGAAGACGAAACAATATAAATGCTAATCCTATCGTTTATACTATTATGAGCACTAACACAAAAATATCCATCCGTTTTTTCGACGATCGCGAAGTCCGCGCTGTATGGGACGAGGTGAGTAGTAAGTGGTGGTTTTCAGTGTTGGACATTGTTGCTGTTCTGAACGATCAAGATGATTTTACGAAGGTTCGTAATTACTGGAAGTATCTCAAAACCAAGTTAAAAAAAGAGAATAACGAGCTGGTTAGTCTCACTAACCAACTGAAATTAACAGCATCTGATGGGAAGAAGTATTTAACTGATACTCTTGACAGTGACGGCGTTACTTCTCTCGCAAAACATTTTCCCAACAACAAGGCGATAAAGTTTCTTGATTGGTTCACTTACAGCGACAACAGCATTGACGGACAAAGCAAGAAGAAGGCTTATTCTCTTTTTGAAAGTAATCTTATTAATGAAGATGAAATTGGGACAGCGAGAAGTTTACAACAAATCCATGCTTATATCTTCGGTGGATTGTATGACTTTGCGGGACAGGTACGACAAAAGAATATCTCGAAAGGCGGCTTTCGGTTTGCCGTGTCGCACTTCTTGGGGAGCACCCTAAAGCAGATTGAAGCGATGCCCGAGAACACATTCGAGGAGATTGTCGATAAATATGTGGAGATGAATATTGCTCACCCCTTCATGGAAGGTAACGGACGAAGCACTCGTATTTGGTTGGATTTAATTTTCAAGAAACGAATGAAGCGATGTGTAGATTGGAGCAAAATCAATAAGAAAGAGTATCATAGAGCGATGATACTAAGCTCTACCAATAGCACGAAATTGAAATATTCGTTGAAGAATGCCCTTACAGACAGGATAAACGACCGCGAATTGTTTATGAAAGGCATTGACTACTCGTATTATTATGAGGAGGAGGAGAAATAAGACGATAATCTAACCGATAATAACCACTTCATTTATACATAAAAGGTTTTGTATTTTATTTCTCTTTTTGCCAAAATGAACTTTATCACTTATCTTTGAGCATTAAACTAACTAAAATTAATGATCTGATATGAATCAATGTAATAAATGTGATGCGGACAATCTTGAAAATGCAAAATATTGTTCAAACTGTGGCTATGAATTACCGAAAAAAGACACCGTTCAACAGGAATATGAGCCTAAGCCGCCAAAGAAAAAGAATATTAAG
>DAIREI010000176.1:0-4537 GCA_036795675.1 Bacteroidales bacterium | reverse complement strand
AAGAAGTTGTTGCCGTCGTTTTATCTTAAACTGAAAGAGCTGGACGATGTAGCCGGGAAGTTTCACCACCAACTGCTGCGAATATGCAAAGACGAACCAACCGAAGGCGACCTTGCTCTGCTGAAAGAACGTTGCGGAAAGGCGGTCATGTATTTCCACAAGGAGTTGGTAAATCACCTTCTCATTCCCCTACAAAACTTTATATCGGAGTTTAAAGGGACGAAGAAGGCGAAGACCTTCCAAAAGAAGATGATAGAAACAGAAGACAGCCTGATACGCTTTATCGAAGACTTGAAGCGCGTCCGCTACAACAACATCCCGCTTACAGAGAAGCTGGAGCTGATTATACCGAAAAGGAAGGAGATATTTAAGAAGAAGTGAGGCCTACTTCACCTTCTCTACCTTATATCCCATTTGGTGCAACTGATAAAGTATGCCGTCTTCTCCAATCAAATGGGCTGCTCCTACGGCTACTACGTTGGATTTGGCACGCATCACGCCAGGGAGTTTCTTCATCCAATTGTCGTTGCGTTCTTTCAATAACACATTGTTGAATTGGTCTACATTTATCATGCAAGGGTGATCTTGAAGATCGATGTTCATCAACTTATCGAATGCATTCAAATCGGCGGCTTTGTAGTACTTCTCCATCAGGTCGAATACTTCATTGATGTCTGCATCGTCTTGCTCAAGCGAACATAATAGGTCGAGCATCTGATTCTGTTGCGTGTCATAGTTGAACATGAAATTCATCTGCTCATCAATGGTTTCCAAGGCATAAACAGACTTGCCTTGTTCAACGGCATAATCTTGCATATATTGGTCCATCCCTACAAAAGGCTGAGCCATAAATGCGGGATTGTATTTCCCGTACCATGATATGAGCAGCAAAGAGTTGATAACGCTGGGCTTCAATTTACCCATTTCAGTATCTAATCCGGCTCCCAACTGTTTCCTTAGTGCGGCATCCAAGCGGTTGTATTCGTCCTCGGCAAGCAGGTTTTTATAGCTCTCTTCTTCCGACAGCCGGCCGTCCTGCATCATCTTCATCGACATTTCTTGCATATTGGTCATGTCTATTTCGCCTACCACGCGCTCTACCTCGTCCAAGGCCTTACGCAAACCGCGAACATCGTCTATAAAGTCTTTGTTCATTAAGTGATAAGTTCCCATGATATACGAGGGCTTCTCCAGATCGCCTCCCGATACTTTCCACAGCAGCGAACCGGTAAAGTCTTCCGGCTTTTCTAGTTTATTGGATGTACAGCTGCAGATAAACAAACCTGCCAGCAGGATAAAAATCAGTTTCCTCATAAGTATCTTTATTATATAATGAATATTATTTTACAGGCTCTACCTTATACCCCAATTGGCTCAATTGATAAAGGACTCCTTCTTCGCCGGCCAAGTGCCCTGCGCCTACTGCGACAAGCGTGGGAGCCTCTGCCATGATGATGGGCAGTTGCTCCATCCATTTATCGTTTCGGTCTTTTAGCATGGCATCTTTATGCTCTTCTTTCACATAGTGCAGACAGGGATTATTTATATTATGAAAACCATCCATGTATATCTTATACAGGTCTCCTTTCATATAGTCTTCTGTCAGGTTGCGATAGCTTTGCACAGAAAAATCGAAATTATCCAGTGCGCAGATAAGCGATTCAATCTGCTCTTCCATTGTATCGCCCGAGTCAAATAGCATCTTTATCTGGTCGTCTGCCGTTTCCAGCCCAATCTCTTTCTTCCCGTTTTCTGTTGTAATGCGCAACAGATAACCATCTATCCCTTCGAGGGCAGTCATATCGAAGCCGGGATTCTCTTGAATATGGATAAAAACGACCATACTCATCGATATCATGGCAGGGGTGAGCATCCCAAACTGCTCCAGCCCTGCGCCCAAAGCCCCTTTCAGCGCATTGTCTAAGCGGGTGTATTCTTCTTTATTCAAGATGTCTTTATAGCCTTTGTCTTGCGGCATCATCATGTAAGGCATCATCTTAAATTGGGCGGAGGCAAGCTCGGTGGCAGTCATTTCGGCGGCAGTTTGAGCCGTTGCTTCGATAGCCTCCCGCAATCCGGGGACGGAATCGAGCAATTCAACGCCTTTGTAGTGATAAGTACCGAACACGTAGGAATCATGTTCTAATCCGTTGCCCGATATTTTCCACAATAGCGAGCCGGTAAAGTCTTCCGGTTTCTGCGCCGATACCGTTATTGCGCTTATAAACAGCACGAGTAATAATAATGCTTTTTTCATAAGAATGAATAGTGTTAATTAGAAATTTGATACAAAGATAAAACCTTTTTGTTAATATGGATGTTATAGAGATAAGAACACAAACAATAACATCTAAAAACTAACAAGACATGAAAACAAATGAAGTTTCCGCCTTTTTAGGTGGATTGGTCTCTTATAGAGACGGATTGAAACTGTATCACTGGCACGTATCGGGCGAAGGCAGCTATGCCGAACACATCGCTATCGACCAAGCAATCGACGAAATCAACGATCCTATCGACGCTTTAATTGAAACAAGCTACGCGATAATCGGCGATATCGACATTGTTATTCCTCAAACCAATCGCCCCGCAAATCTTATCAAGTATGTAGAAGATTTCTATGCAAAGACCGAGGAGGCTCGCGAATTATTTGCCGAAGACTTCAGAGACGGCATTATCGACGAAATCCAACAAGGCAATCAACAATTGCTTTATAGAGTGAAAAGATTAAAGTAAAGACTGATAAATTATCGCTTGTATTCGCGGACGGATATTAAGGGACATCAGGTTGGTTTGGGTGCGTGAAGGATAAACCCGGTTAGAAAGGAAAACGAAAATTAAGTTGTGTTCTGGATCCACCCAAAAGCATGTCCCGGTGTACCCTGTATGTCCGAACGTGTTTGCCGAAACGCAGGTGGCGGTGGGGCTTTTGGTCGGATTGTTCATATCCGGCTTATCGAAGCCTAAACCGCGCCGGCTGTTCGGGCTTTTGGTATTTATAAAGGTATTTACCGTTTGCTTCGATAAATAGGTCTCTCCACCGTATTCTCCTCTGTATAAAAGCATCTGCAATAGTTTGGCCAGGTCGTTGGCATTGGAGAACAATCCGGCATTACCCGAAACCCCGCCCAACACGGCGGCGGCTTCGTCATGAACATGCCCTTTCAGTAATTGGTCGCGCAGGAACTCATCTTTTTCCGTAGGTGCGATATTAGCTTTGTCCACTTTCTTCAATGGGAGAAACATCGTATAATTGGCTCCCAGCCGTTCGTAGAAATTCTTATCGAGGAACTGATCAAATTCCTCACCCGACACCTCGTCAATCATCTCTTTCAATAAGATAAAGTTCAAGTCGCTGTAGGTATAACTCGATAACTTACGCAACGGCGATTCAACTATCCGCCCCAATACGTCTTTCCTGATGTCGTCTTTTACATAAAACCCCGCGGCAACTTCTTTCCCAAAGCCCTTGCGAGGAGTATGCGACACCATCTTGGTATCGAAATTGAAGTCTTTACGCATATATACATTCTTGTCGTAAAGAACAGTGTAAGGCTCTTCATTCTTGGCCGAAAAGAGTGGCCCGGTATAGCTGTCCGGGTCGATAAGGCAGGTATAGAAGGGAAGGAAAGGGCGCAGGGCCGATTCGTGATACAGGGCATTCCTTATCGTAATATCGTTTTTGTCCGTTTCCCTCAGTTGGGGGATGTATTTGCTTAACTTGTCGTCAAGCTTTATCTTCTTCGTATCATATAACTTCATCACGGCCGGCACGGTTGCGGCGGCTTTGGTTATAGAAGCCAGGTCGTACAAATCGACAGGGGTAACAGGACGATTAGAAGCATAATCGAAATGCCCGAAGGCACGGTTATACACCACTACGCCGTCTTTGGCTACCAGCACCTGACATCCCGGGAAGGCCTTCTCTTTTATTCCTTCATTTACCACTTGCTCAATACTGCTCAATATGGCGCCGGACATCCCTACCTCTTCGGGCGATCCGTAAGAAAGGCGCACTTTATGCGTGCTAAGTCCTGTTCCAAACTCAAACAAGCCGGAAACCGTAACGGGTAGTTTGCCGCGAGCGGCTACTCCTCCCATGATAACTTCGGCGGTGGCTTCCTGCGCCGGGCGGGTATTTTCGTAAGCCAGCGTTACCGAATGAGCTTCCTCAATACTCCCTTTGAAGCGATTGAGTCGATAGGGCGAGATAAAGAAGCAGAGATGTACTTCCCGTTGCCGGCAAAGGCTTTTTAGTTGACCCACACTACTGTCGTCGGCCTTGGAAGAATGAATGCCCACCACTATACGGTCGTATCCTTTCAACTTATTGAGCAATGGTTCGGTAATGGCTGTTTCTATTTGATAATGATCCATATTGCCATACAATGACAAGGTTTCGTAGAAAGCAGTCGCCCCCGAGTCACCTATCGAGACTACCGCTGTCTTTTTCTGGTCCAACTCTTTCAAGGGGATATGGTTTCCTTCGTTCTTTAATAAAGTAATGGCCGCTTCGTTGAGCTTCTTGATAAGATAC
>DAIREI010000175.1:0-4543 GCA_036795675.1 Bacteroidales bacterium | reverse complement strand
GCGTTGGGGTTGGCCAGGCCAATGTCTTCCGAAGCCGATATAACCAGTCTTCGGGCGATGAACTTGGGGTCTTCGCCTCCGGCTACCATACGGGCCAGCCAATAGATGGCCGCATCGGGGTCGCTTCCGCGTATCGATTTGATAAAGGCCGAGATAATATCGTAGTGCATTTCGCCTCCTTTGTCGTAGGCGGCGGGGTTTTCCTGCAGGCGGTCGGTTACTATCTTATCGGTGATGACCATGTCGCCACCGACTCCGTCGTCGGCTTCTACCACCAGCTCCAATATATTGAGCAGCTTGCGGGCATCGCCTCCGGCAAAGCGCAACAAAGCATCGGTCTCTTCCGCCTTTACCTTGCGCTTCTTCAGTTCGGGGTCTTCTGTCAGCGCTTTGTTCATCAGAGAAAGCAAGTCATCATCTTCCAAAGGCTTTAATACATACACCTGGCAGCGCGAAAGCAGGGGACGTATCACCTCGAACGAGGGATTTTCGGTAGTGGCGCCGATAAGCGTAATGGTGCCGTTCTCTACCGCGCCCAGCAGCGAGTCTTGCTGGCTTTTGCTGAAGCGGTGTATTTCGTCGATAAAAAGAATGGGGCGAACATTGTTGAAGAAAGCATTTTTCTTAACTTTGTCGATGACTTCCCTCACGTCTTTCACGCCCGAATTAACGGCACTGAGTGTATAAAAGGGAATGTCTAACTGCTTGGAAATGATACGTGCCAGCGTAGTCTTGCCCACACCCGGCGGCCCCCACAGGATGAACGAAGGGATGTGTCCGCTATCGATCATTTTGCGCAACACGCTTCCTTTTCCTACCAGGTGCTTCTGCCCTACGTAGTCGTCGAGCGACACGGGGCGCATTCGTTCGGCAAGGGGACGGTTCATGTTTCTTTTACAGATTTTATGCAAAGGTAAGAAGAATAAACGACTAAACAAGCAAACAAGCACCGGCACGCCCGTTTCAAACCCGTGGCAAAGATTTTACACCCTATTGGCAGAGCTTTTACACCCTATTGGCAGAGCACTTACACCCTATTGGCAAAGCCGTTTCACCCGGTTTGGAACGAGAGACTCCCCTATTCACCTATCGTCTAAGCCCTATTCTTTATAGCGAATAAGTGGCTTTGAAGTAGTTAAGGAATTGTTTGTCAATTTCGATTAAAATAAGATAGGTGGTCTGGCCTTCTCGCAATTCTACGTTTACTTCCAGGTGGGTACCGGCATTCCAGCGCTCATCTTCGTTGCGCAATTGATGGGCTTTTACGATGAGCTGGCTGCTGGTTATCTTCTGCGTATTATCGAGAAACCAACCAAGCGGTTTATCGGAGGTGACGCGATACCACGACTCGTCGTGCATCCGGTCGAACTTATAGTAGACGGCATGTGCAATGCAATCGACATAAAAATCCTTATGCGTAGGCGTAGAATAGGTTTTATCCATCATGAGTAAACGTAATTGAGCAAACAAATATAGGCATTTTTTGCGATGATTTATCTATTTATCCCGAAATAAAGTTACGATTAAAAAACAACTTGCTATATTTGTGGTTAAGAAAAAAATTGAGGTGCTATTCTTAATTGTACCTATACAATCCCAATAGGGATTTAAGCTCGGTAGAAAAAAAGCAATCAATGAGCAAAGCATGCCGTAGGTATGCTACATACAACAATAAAAGTTGCATGCCTACGACATGCCGGAAACAGGGATATCCTTCTTTTCTCTACCAAGCTTTCATTCCTACGGAATGTGCTATTGGCACCTTAATCATTTCCTTAACCATATTTGTATAAATTAATCAAGGATTATGAATCCGCTTGCGGCAATATGGATTCCGGTATTCGTTCTGCTGTTAACGTTTACGGCAGGATTGATTATTATTGCCGTTAAAAACAGAAAGAAGCGGAAGCCGGACATTTCTACTCATACACCTTATAATAATACTAATCGACAATCTATCTGTTTTTTGGGCGGGTTTCGAGCCTTCGACAAACAGGGCAAACGCATCACCGACAAGTTCAGCCCTACCCTGAGGCGCTTGTTTGTACTGATTGCGCTTTATTCGGCCTCGGGCAAACGCGGCATTTCGTCTATAAGAATACAACAACTGCTCTGGCCCGACAAGAGCAACGAGGCGGCGCGCAACAACCGCAGCGTAAACCTTAGTAAGCTGCGCCTGCTGCTGGAAGAGATAGAGGGCATAGATGTGGTGAACAACGAGGGCTATTGGGCCATCGCGGTATCGGATGAAGCCTTTATCGACTACTACGAAGCCTTGCATCTAATCAACCGCTTGCAAGGCAATGAAATGATAGATATGGACGACCTGACGCGCTTGCTCGAACTACTGAATCAAGGCGCTTTTTTGCCTAATATACAGTTTGATTGGGTGGATGATTTCAAGACCGAATTCTCCAACAATGCCATCGATCTGCTGCTGCAACTGATTAACGACCCGGCAACGGCACACCCCGACAGGGCCAACCTGCAACTGAAAACGGCCAATGCTATTATTACGATGGACACACTCAACGAAGAGGCTATTGCGCTAAAGTGCCGTACGCTCTACGAAAAAGGGAAGACGGGATTGGCCAAATCGGCTTTCGACGCCTTCGCCAAAGAGTACCGGGCTTCGATGGGCGAGCCTTATCGGGGAACTTTCAAAAGCATTATCGAGCCGAACCGGCTTTAATCGGCCTGCTGCTTCTTCAATCGCTTCAGCTCGTTCCACAGGAGTATGGCCGCCAAAATCACCGACAGGAAGTCCGACGCCGTTATGCTGATCCATACGCCGGTAGTTTGCCAGATGCCCGGAAAGATAAGTAAGAAGGGAACCAAGAATATCAACTGCCGGGTTAAAGACAGGAATATGGCTTTTGCGGGCTTGCCTATACTCTGGAAAAATGCCGATGTAACGATTTGAAAACCAATCAACGGGAAAACGAGGAATACCCATCTCAGGCCCGACACGGCCATATCTATCATGGTTTCGCCCGGCTTGAATATCGAGGCTACCGCATGTGGGAACAATTCCACTATTATAAAGCCGGCCACCATAATAAGCGTGGCATAAAGAATGGCCTTCTTCAGCACGACTATTACACGGTCGTACAGTTTGGCTCCGTAATTATAGCCCGCAATGGGCTGCATACCTTGGTTAAGCCCCATTACCACCATCAGGAAGAGAAAAGAGATACGGTTCACTATCCCGTAGGCGCCTACGGCGGGATTACCCCCGTACTTCATCAGCTGGCGATTAATAAGAATGACGATGAGGCAACCGGCCGCATTCATCAGGAAAGGCGACAGGCCGATAGAAAGCGAGTCGACCACGATCTTCTTCTTTAGTTTATATATGCCTTTCTTCCAATGAATAAAGAAGCTCTTATTATTAAACAGATGGAATTGCCAGATGAGCGCAATCACCTGCGAGATAACCGTAGCAAAGGCCGAACCCTGTATGCCCCAATTAAATACGAAGATAAAGAGCGGGTTGAGTATCAGGTTGATGACCACGGTGAGTATAGTGGCCGTCATCGACTTACGAGGTTGTCCGGCCGAACGTAGCATGGCATTCAGCCCGAGATAAATATGCGTTACGGCATTACCCAATAAAATAATACGCATGAAATCGCGCGCGTAGGGAAGTATTTCTTCATCGGCCCCGAAAAAAGTAAGTATCGGGTCGAGGAAAGCCAAGGTTACAATAGAGAACAATACCCCCATGATGAGGTTGAGAACCAATACATTGCCCAGGATATGGTTGGCTGTATCGTAGTCTTTTTGCCCCATGCGGATAGACAACAGCGTAGAGGCGCCCACGCCCACCAACGAGCCGAAGGCCGCCGCCAGATTCATCAGCGGAAAAGTAATAGCCAGCCCCGACAAGGCTAAGGGGCCAACCCCGCGACCGATAAATATGCTGTCGGTGATATTATACAAGGAAGAGGCCGTCATCGCAATGATGGCGGGAACGGCGTATTGTTTCAACAACTTACCTACATTCTCTGTTCCTAAAGTTAATGGAGCGCTTTGATTCATCATTTTTTATTCAAACAAACGACCTGCAAAGGTACAAAAAAACCGGGAGAACAAAGTCCCCCGGAATTCTCTTGGTTACAGATTAAAAACAGCGTTTAACGCTTTATGACTTTCACGGTCTTATCGCCGGCTTTCAGCATATAAATACCGTTCTTCAGGTGTGCTATATCAAACTCGGTTTCGGTAGTTTCAAAAACCTTGTTTCCGGCAATATCGAAGAGTGATATACAGGTATTTTTGATAAGGCCTTCTACTGTGATGGGGCCTGTGGTAGGATTGGGGTATACCGCAAAGGTATTTCCATCCACATTATCAATGGCCGTATCCAAGGCAAACTCAACGTGTATCGTATGGTTTGAAGATACATTAACTAACTCGTAACTCATTCCCATTACAGAACCATTATAGACTTCGTTTCCGTCTACCAATACTTTGGTGATCTTATAACCATCATCGGCTTTCATAGAATAGAATACCGATCCGCCGTAATTGGTAAGCGAAG
>DAIREI010000174.1:0-4582 GCA_036795675.1 Bacteroidales bacterium | reverse complement strand
CGTAAGTTTTGTGTTTGCTTTATGGGGGTGAAATAATTTCTTTGATTATTTTTGCAAACATGAACCAGGCAATCTTTGATAAACTAAGGCTACTTACCGAGGCAGCGAAATACGATGTATCGTGCGCTTCGAGCGGTGTGGTGCGTAATAATAAGGAGAAAGGCTTGGGCAATACAGTCGGCGGGATGGGTATTTGCCACAGCTTTACCGAAGACGGACGCTGTGTATCGCTGCTGAAGGTCATGCTTACCAACCATTGTATCTACGATTGCGGCTATTGCGCCAACCGCAAGAGCAACGACATTCGCCGCACTACCTTTACCGTGGCCGAGTTGGTAGAGCTAACCATTGAGTTTTATCGCCGCAACTACATCGAAGGACTATTCCTGAGTTCGGGCATCGTGCGCAACGCCGATTATACGATGGAACGCATGGTGAGGGTGGCGAAAGACCTGCGCACGCTCCACCGCTACAACGGTTACATCCACCTGAAAAGCATCCCCGGAGCCAGCCGCGAGTTGGTGGCCGAAGCCGGATTGTATGCCGACCGCCTGAGTTGTAATATTGAGATGCCTTCGGAAGAGAGCCTGAAGCTGATCGCACCCGATAAAGACTACCAGCAGGTGTATCGTCCGATGCACTATATTCAGCAAGGATTCCTGGAAAGCAAAGAAGATAAAAAGAAGTACCGCTATACACCCCGCTTCGCGCCTGCGGGACAAAGCACCCAGATGATTATAGGCGGATCGCCCGACGACGACAACAAGATACTTCACCTGGCCGATGCCATGTACAACCGCCCGGCAATGAAACGGGTGTATTATTCGGGTTATATTCCTATTAATAAATACGACGAACGGCTTCCGGCCTTGGCTGCCCCGCCATTAGTAAGGGAGAACCGGTTGTATCAGGCAGACTGGCTGATGCGCTTTTATCACTTTAAGGTGGATGAGATAGTAAGCGAGAAACATCCCAACCTCGAATTGGAGATCGACCCCAAGTTATCGTGGGCGCTACGCAATCCCGAATATTTCCCGGTAGACATTAATTCGGCCGACTACGAGATGATATTGCGCGTGCCGGGCATCGGCGTGAAATCGGCACAACTGATTATTACTTCGCGGCGCTACGGACGGCTCAATTCAGGCCACTTGAAGAAGATGGGCGTAGTGATAAAGCGGGCGCAATACTTCATTACCTGCAATGAACTAATGCCTTTCACCGTTCAAGAGGCCAAGCCCGAATACATCCGTAAACTGCTTACCCCGAAGAAGAAAAAAGATGAAAATCAACTAAAGATAAGTTGGGAAGATTAACTGATAACTGTTTACTGATAACTGTCAATGCTCTATTATATCTACGATAGCACTTACGAAGGATTGTTTACGGCGGTATTTGAAGCATTCAGCCGTAAGGAAAAGCCCGACCGCATGATAAACGAAAAGGAAAGCATCCCGTTCTTTACTGATGTATTTCACGTAATAACCGACGACGAGAAAGCGGCAAGGGTGGCTGCCGGCCTGCAAAAGAAGTTGTCGCCCTCTGCCTTTCGTATGCTGTCGATCTGTTTCCTTTCCGAGCAACCCGATATGGAAATGCAGATATTCAATTACATCTGCAAGGCCATGGCATCCTCCATTAGTATAGAGCTTAATTTTGCCGACGATGACGTGCTTACCCTCTCGAAGACTTACAAGCGCGTGACTTGGGAAGCCGTCCGTATGAAACAGTTTGTTCGCTTCCAGAAGTCGGTCGACGGGATATACTTTGCGCTGATAGATCCCCAATACGATGTGTTGCCGCTGTGCTATGAGTTCTTCGAAGACCGCTATGCCGACCAGCCCTGGATCATCTACGATAAAAAGCGACGCTACGGCATCTACTATAATAAGGAGAAAAGCGAGATAGTACACTTCGACAAACTAAACGTCTCGCTCGAGACAGGAAAACTTGGCGGCGACCAGAGCGACGAGGAAGAGCAGGCCTTTCAAGCCCTCTGGAAAGACTACTTAAAGGCGGCTACTATACAGCAACGTAAAAACCTGCGCCTGCAACGCCAACACATGCCTAAGCGTTATTGGAAGTATTTAACGGAAAAGCAATAAATACTTTTATTGTCCCAGCCATCGTTTCGCCTCCTCTACACTAATCCCTCGCTTGGCGGCATAGTCCTCCAATTGGTCTTGGCCTATCTTCCCGATATGAAAATACACGGCCTGCGGATGGGCGATAAACATTCCGGCGGTGGACGAAACAGGGTGCAAAGCGCCATTGTCGGTAACGGATATGCCTATGCGATTAAGCCCGAGGCAATCGTTGATGATAAAGTTGAGGGACAGGTCGGGCAGCATGGGATAGCCCGAAGCCGGGCGCACCGGCCAATAACCCCCGGTGCGGATTTGCTTGTGCAGGTATTCCGTGGCCGCTTCGGCTAATCGGTCGCGCAGCAATTGCCCCAAGATGTCTTGATAAGTGTCAGGCTCGCAGGCGCAACACCCGCAGCCGTCGTTCCGCATAGATACGCTCACCGCGAACAGGCCGATGCAGTCGCCCGAAGGCCGGATAAAGTCGATAAGCGATTTGTAGGTATCGTCGCTTCGTTTCTCTTGCTGGCGAAGCAGAGGAGTCTTTTTATCATTCAATAATAAAAGATTATCTTCGGTCTTTACGGGATAAAATTCGGAGAGGGCTTTAATATCTACCTTGTCTTCTTCTGCCCAATGCTTCAGCAGGTCTTCGCCCTCTTGTAGCGTCTTGCCGGCTTCTTCGGCGCTCTTCGATAACCGCCAGGCGGCAAGGAAAGCCTTCCAATTAATATGGGGGATGAGTTCTTCTATGGTAAACGAATAAACAGCCGGATCGGTATGGGAGGGCAGGGGCGGGGTATAGCTTTCCCAATCTATCACGTAGGGGTGTGCTTTGGCGTATGCCAACGAAACAAGCGCATCGGGTTGTTCATCCTTATTGCGAAGCTGCTCATAATCGGCCTTTATTTCATGGGCATAAGTCTCGCGCGTAGCCGGATTGAGGAGTTGCCCGGCCACAGGCGCCGCCAGCGAAGCATCCTTCACCTGAACCACGGGCCCGCTGTACAGGGGATCGATCTTCAAGGCCGTATGCAGCTTAGAGGTAGTGGCGCCGCCTATCAGTAGCGGGATGCTGAAACCGGCCTTCTCCATCTCATTGGCTACGAAAGCCATCTCCTGCAACGAAGGGGTGATTAATCCGCTCAGGGCAATCATATCCACTTTGTTTTCAATCGCCTTGGCTATGATCTCTTCGGGAGGAACCATAACGCCGATGTCGATTACCTCGTAGTTGTTGCACGACAGCACTACCGCCGTAATGTTCTTGCCTATATCATGCACGTCGCCTTTTACGGTGGCGATGAGTATCTTCCCGGCTTTGCCCGATTCGCGGCCTTCTTTTCCGGCCTCGATATAAGGCTGAAGATAGGCCACAGCCTTCTTCATTGTCCGTGCCGATTTTACCACTTGCGGAAGGAACATCTTACCTTCGCCAAACAGTTGCCCTACTACATTAAGGCCGCCCATCAGGGGTTTGTCTATAATGTCAATAGGGTGGGGATAGAGTTTCAAGGCCTCGGCCAGGTCTTCCTCCAAGTAGGAGTCTATGCCTTTGGTAAGGGCGTACTCCAAGCGTTTGTCTACGGTGTGGCTTCGCCACTCTTGTTCCTTGTCGGTTTCCGCTTTTTCCGTTTGCTCATTGTGTGTAGAAGCGTATTCGATGAGTTTATCTGCCGCGCCTTTATACCGGTTCAGCACTACATCTTCAATCAATACAAGCAAATCGGGCGGTATATCTTCGTAGGTGATGGCCGTAGACGGATTTACGATTCCCATATCCATTCCTTTTTGTATAGCGTGATAAAGGAACACGGCATGGATGGCTTCGCGCAGGTAATTATTGCCCCGAAACGAGAACGAGAGGTTACTTACCCCGCCGCTTACCTTGGCGCCGGGCAGGTGTTGCTTTATCCACTCTACCGCACGGATAAAGGCGCGGGCATAATCGTCGTGCTCCTCCATCCCGGTGGCGATAGCCAATACGTTGGGGTCGAATATAATATCCGTGGGGCGATAACCGGCCTTCTCTGTCAGCAGGCGGTACATCCTTTCGCAGACGGCTGTCTTGCGCTCGTAGGTTTCGGCTTGGCCTTGCTCGTCGAAAGCCATGGCGATAACCGCCGCCCCGTACGATTTCACCTTGCGGGCTTTATCCAAGAAATCCTCTTCGCCGTTTTTCAGGCTGATGGAATTAACGATCGATTTGCCTTGCACGCATTTCAGTCCGGCCTCCAGCACGTTCCAATCCGAGCTGTCGAGCATAACAGGCACACGGGCAATATCGGGTTCCGAAGCGATAAGGTGCAGGAAGTGGGTGAGTTCGGCTACGCCGTCCAGCAAGCCGTCATCCATATTCAGGTCGATGATTTGGGCACCGTCTTCCACCTGTTTACGGGCAATGTCGAGCGCTTCATCGTATTTCTTTTCTTTTATCAACCGGAGAAACTTCTTCGATCCCGCTACATTGCAGCGCTCACCAATATTTACAAAGTTAT
>DAIREI010000173.1:4220-4591 GCA_036795675.1 Bacteroidales bacterium | reverse complement strand
TTTTATATCGAAATTGATGGTATAGATGGCCGAACCCTCCATCAAAAATTCTGTAGGCTTTACGGTCACGTCTTTATCGGCCACGGTAACCGTACCCACCAATGGCTTGTATTTCCCCTTGGATACTATATAGCGGTATTCGCCCGCCGGTACCGAAAATTCGTAATTACCGGATTGGTTTACCTTCGTTCCCAAGGAAATGGTAGCGTCCGTGCAAGGCCCCGTGGGAGGCGTCACGTTCATATCCATGTATTGGATGTTGGTAAAAGTAACTTTGTAGTGAGGTACTGTTGCCGATATTAAAGCGATTGCTTTAATATTCCAGTCTCCCGCATAGCTATCGGCTTGCGCCCATGCTCCCGGTACACCGC
>DAIREI010000173.1:0-4120 GCA_036795675.1 Bacteroidales bacterium | reverse complement strand
GTTTGAATATCGTTCACATCATAGAGGATAGCAATGTCATGCACCGGATTGGCTAGTAAAAAAGAAGACTCGGGGGTCCCGTCACAATACGTAAGTGTTATTTCTGAGGACGCGGCATAGGTAGGATAAACACGGATATTCCAGTCTCCCGCATAGCTATCGGCTTGCGCCCATGCTCCCGGTACACCGCCTTCCACTACGCGGTAGAGGTTGCCTTTGCCCGGATGATCGAGATTGCCGTCTGCCGAATTGTAGCTCCAGTTGGGATTGCCCCCCGTCTCATACCGAACCCCTATATAAAGGTCTTTTGTGGGATCTACATTTACAGGGCTGCTCAATGGGATATTTTTCCAGCCTTCGGCGTGCGAATATTGTTCGGAATAGACCTCTTCACTGCCTTGCCATATCTTAAGGGTTACGAACTGAAGCCCATGGGGAGGGCCGCCCATGGTGCCTTTGACATCCACTGCTGTGATAGAGGAAATACCCAGCGTTTGAATATCGTTCACATCATAGAGGATAGCAATGTCATGCACCGGATTGGCTAATAAAAAAGAAGATTCGGGGGTGGCTTCATTGCCGTAGGATATCCACTCATCCTGCGCAAACCCCAGCAGGGGAAGGCAGAGGATTAATAAAGTAAGTAACTTTTTTTTCATACTAAACAAGATTTAATAAAATAATTGAATACTGTAAGGAAAATTTTCTTCAAAATTAATTATTTGTTGAGATAAAAAACAAGGCAATAAGGCACTCAAACGTTAAAATGCCCGATTGTTACCATTTGTCTATCGGAATTAGAGGGTTAGAATCACGCTGTCGAGGTTGTCTTCTTTGGTTAAATCCATTTTTTTTCTCAATCGATAGCGCGATGTTTTGACTGATTCGGGAGTAACGTTAAGCATTTGGGCAATCTGTTTGATGGAAAGATTGAGCCTGATGTAGGCTGCTAGTCTTAGCTCTGTCTGTGAGATGTCGGGGCAGGCTTCGTGCAACCGCTCAAAGAAGTGGGGATGCACATTGTTGAAGTGGAGCAAGAAATCGTTCCAGTCGTTATCGGTTTGTTGGTTATCTTTTATTATGCCTTTTATTTTCTTCTTCATCAGCTTATCGCCATCAGGAAATTCTTTTGTTACCTCTGCAATCTGGTTTAATGCCTGATTCTTGCTCGCCACCTGCAGAGAGTAGGACGTGATTTCTCTCAGCTTGTCCTCCAGTTGCTTTTCTTGCAGCTTTTTCAGCGACTGCTCTTTTTCCAGCCGTAGGGTCAGCTCGTTCGATTCGGCTTCCTTTAACTTTACCCGCTGGCGCATCACACGCTGCTTTTGCCATACAATAACGAAGGTCATCACGCTGATGATGACAAATGCGATGGCGGATATGAGTATGATAAGGAATCGCTTGTTATTCATGTCGACCTCCGTTCGCGCCAGCGCCAGCCTGTTCTCCGAGGCTTCGAGCGAAGCTGTGATGTATTTCCTATGTACGTCTACTATCTGCATATTCCTACGGTTCATTTCCCGCATCTCAAAGCTTTCCTTCATATAAAACATTGCATCCTCCAATCGATTCTTCTTCTCGTAGGCCAAGGAGATACTATGATAAGCGATTGGCAAGAACAATGTCAGGTTGTTATTCTCCATAGTCTCTTTGGCATGGAGCAGATAGTCCAGGGCGGTGTTGGGTTTATTTTTCTCATAGAGGTAATGTGCTCCAAGGTTGATTTCAATCATCGACTGGACGTATGGATTGTTTTTACATAGTTCTTGCGCCCGGTTCAAGTATTGGGCGTTGATTTCATCCTGCCCCACCGGCGACCAGTGGTGGCTCGTGTTCAACAGCAAAAGAAGCAATATCCCGTATTTTTTCTTCTCTTCCAATATTTTGCTGAATGACTGAATCGAGTCGATCATCAACTGCTTCTGCTCCTTATCGATTGAAGGGTCGAGCAGTTCGGTGGTGTATATATTGCTTTTTACCAGATAGTAGATATAATCTTGCGAGTTAGAGGGTATCCACTCCATAGCTTCCCTGAGATACTCCTTGCTCATTTCAGACAGAGATACATTGTGCGAGATGCCGGCCAGGGTATTGTATATCCGGGCTACCAGCAGCGAATCGTTCAACTGTTTGGCTTGCTCGAGGATATTGAGGGAGATATCGAATGATTCGGAATAATCGTTGAAGCTCGATAACGTGCAGCTCAATGCATAGTTGAGAATGATTTTATCATAATCATTTAATGAAGGATTTTTCAATTGTCCCTCTATCTCGTAGTACAAAGTTGAATCGGCTATACCCTGCCATTGGTTTAAAAGCGAGCGGGAGTATAGCATCCGGGCTTTCAGCGAAAGGCTGTCGGGGCTTTGGGCGACGATGCCGCGCATTTCTTCAATCAGGCGCAGAGCGTAGTCTTTATCCAATATCGAATACTCCCTGACTTCTTCTTCCAGATAGTCGAATCTGTCCGTCAACTTGTCGGCGCAAACGGAAAGAGGGAGTATTATGATTAATAATAGATAGGAAAGGAACCGCTTCATTTTCTCAAATATAATACAAAGATAGCGAAATTTCAGAAATTAAGAACTAAGTGCGGAGAACTAAGAATAATTTTGATGAAACAATCGCATCAACTCTTCATTGCGAAGACATGTTTCTTCTTCGCATGTAGCTTCCTTCACCATCTCCTGCTATTGCTCGTCGGGTTGAGTATTGCTTTTGGAGGTAAAAGGCATATTATAATCAATCTTTGTCTGTCCACGAATTACACGCGCTCGAACTTGTTCGCTTGGTTTACCAAGAATTATCACAAATTTATTTCTTTCATTGCCTTCATTATCTTAATTATTTTCATTAAATTTGCAATAAAGTAGCCGATAGCTTTTAGCTAATAGCTGTTAGTGCGCTTCGCGCCTCACCGTTCATCACGTGCGAAGCACGCTCACAAGGCAACGCCCTCACCAGCGAAGCCTTGTACACCCTTTAATGCCGACACTGTAGACCCTCGAATAGCAAAGGTGTAGACCCTTGCAATCCGAGGGTCTACACCTTTAAAGTCCTCTTCCCTATTTTCAGCGGCCGGCAAGCTTATCCGGCACGAGGGGAAAGCCTATTTTGTCAACACTTTCTTTGCCCAACCGCTATCTCCCTTAACTATAATCACTTGAGGAGCGTTTGCTACTGGGATAGTATTAATGCCCGGTTGGATACGAACAGTATTCAGCATTTTACCGTCGACAGTATAGATAGAGACCGTTTCGGCCTTGTCGGTTTGAATGGAAAGACCGGCTTTGTCGGCATAAACCTTTACATCAGCCACCAAGGGTGAATTGATATTGACCGACGAATAGAAGAACTCCACATCCGCCACGTGCGCAGTCAACAAAGGAATACCGGGGAACAGTTCAGCGGTAACACTCACCTCGGAAAAGGTAAGATTTCCGTCATCGCCGTATTCATAATCAAACACTAAGTAGATAGGCAAGCCTAATTCATCTACTTCCTCGCTGGATATATAGCGTTTCTCCGACACTAAGTTCTTATCAAAGTCGTAAGTAAAGTGGCGGGTAAACTCAATGGGCGAATCGGGGCGCTCAACATCCCTTACTACCTGCTCCATCTTCACGAGCACACCTTGGGTATAATGATAAGTTGCACTACCCCACTCCATTTCGTCGGTAGTGTCATAAATATAAGAAATATAAGAAAGCGGGTTGTCGTTATTATCGTGCTGATAATCGTAGCGGTAGAATATCTCCTGGTCCATAGCCCAATCATCATCATCCCAAACATAATAAGCTTCGCGGATTATATTGTCATGTTCGTCAAATTCCTGTTCAATCATAGAGCCTTCGAATACCCAATCGTTATCTTCCCAAAGGGAAACGGCTGCCCGAGTTACATTATCCTGATAGGTAAATTCATATTTCACCTTCTCTTGTACCAAATAATCCATTACATCCACATCTATATTCATCTCAATGCTTTGAGGTTGAAATTGGCGAGGGAAAGGAAACATCACTTGGTTTTGAGCCTGTAGGCCGATAGACAAGGTCATAATAAAGCCGAGCAATAGAGTAACTTTTTTCATACGCTGTATTTTTATTGGTTTGCGTGGCAA
>DAIREI010000172.1:0-4614 GCA_036795675.1 Bacteroidales bacterium | reverse complement strand
CTTGGGCTGGTTTTATTGATTATGTCGGAAATGCTTCTTTATACTACCAGTATAAAAGAAGAGAATGAGTACACTATTTAATCGGCCAACTAATAAATAGAATTAATAATGGGAATAGTAGTAAACTTGGATGTAATGATGGCGAAGAGGAAAATATCGCTTACCGAACTATCGGAAAAAGTGGATATTACTCCCGCCAACCTTTCTATACTGAAGACGGGTAAGGCTAAAGCTATCCGTTTCAGCACCCTCGAAGCCTTGTGTAAAGAACTGGACTGTCAGCCCGGCGATATATTGGAATACATTAGCGAAGATAATTAAACGTTAAACATTAAACAATATATATAATAGCCATGAAAGACTTTTTTAAGATGTTAGGCGCCTCCACCCTTGGTGTATTGATAGGGGGAGCAATTTTATTCTTTATTTCCATTATCTTAATGATGGGTATTGCCGCTTCGTTTACAAGCAAGCCGGCTTTCCGTCTGGAAGATAAGACTGTATTGGCGCTGACGCTGGACAAGCCGGTTAACGACCGCATCGGCAATAGCCCTTTCGACTACCTCATGATGGGGTCGACGAAAAGTTACAGCTTGAACAGTATTCTCAGTGCCATAAAAAAGGCAAAAGAGAATGACAAAATTAAGGGGATTTACATCAAAACAGGAGCCGGACAGATAGGCTATGCCAGCATAGAGCCTATACGCGCGGCACTTGAAGACTTCAAAAGCTCGGGCAAGTTTGTAATTACCTATGGTGACAATATCGCTCAAAACTTGTATTACGTTGCCAGCGCATCAGACAAGATATACCTGAATCCGCAAGGGATGCTCGACTTCCGCGGATTGAGTTGGAACACTCAGTTCAACCGCGATGTGTTTAAGAAGTGGGGTGTAGACATTCAAGTATTTAAGGTGGGTACGTATAAGTCGGCCGTAGAGCCAATGATCGATACCAAGATGAGCGATGCCAATCGTGAGCAGGTTACCTCTTACCTTACCGACATCTGGGGGCACATGCTTGATGGCATATCAAGCAATCGCAATATAAGCATTGAAGACCTGAACAAATATGCCGATGAATACTTAGCATTTACCGATCCTCAAAAAGTACTCGAGTACGGCTTGGTAGACGGGCTGAAGTACGAATCGGAGGTGGAAGAGCATATAAAAGGCCTGATGGATTTGAACAAAGAGCAGAAGATAAAGTTTGCCTCGGTAGACAATATAAACTCCATACCTGACAAATCGGCCATGAAACAGAAAGACCGTATCGCCATACTCTATGCTGAGGGCTCTATCGAAAGTGCCGGTGATGGTCCTTCGCTGGGCGGCATTAGAATTACCGATAAAGAATACGTAAAAGAACTACGTAGACTGAAAGACGACGACAATGTAAAAGCCGTGGTGTTTCGCGTAAACTCCGGAGGTGGAAGCGCTTATGCATCAGAACAAATATGGCATGCCGTAAAAGAACTGAAAGCCGTAAAGCCAATAGTGGTATCGATGGGCGATTATGCCGCTTCGGGTGGTTATTACATCTCGTGCTGCGCTACCAAAATAGTGGCCGAACATAATACGCTTACCGGTTCTATTGGAATTTTCGGTTTATATCCCAGCGCAGAGCAACTGGCTCAGAAGATGGGCGCCCACTACGACGGTGTAGCTACCAATCAGAATTCAGGATTGGGCAATGAAGTGTTGTCTATCCCTTTTATCGGACTCGGATTGTTGCCTGCTCGCCCGCTTAACAATGCAGAGATGAATATGCTCCAAGCCTATGTAGAAAGAGGTTATGATTTGTTTATCAGCCGTTGCGCCGAAGGCCGCGGAATGACCAAAGATCAAATTGACGCCATAGGGCAGGGTAGGGTATGGACAGGAAGCCAAGCGCTGGGAATAGGATTGGTTGACGAACTGGGTAGCATGAGCCGCGCTATAGAGATAGCCGCCAACGAAGCCGGAATTGACAACTACTCTATGGAATATTACCCCAAAGAAAAAGACTTCTTCGCCCAACTGATGGAAGACTCTTCGGAAGGCATCGCCACCCGCTTTACCAAAGCTATAATGGGCAATGAGGCCTATGAGCAGAAAATGATGATAAATGCATGGCAAAATTTCGACTATCGCCAAGCGATAATGATTGAATAAACATTATACGTTAAACATTAAAATAAAACTATCAACATGAGAAAAATCTTATTATTAGCAGTATTGCTTGTCACATCATTTAGCATGATGCGTGCACAAGATCAGCCATTGCCTATCGACACGAAGGTGAAGTATGGTAAACTGGAGAACGGATTGACCTATTACATCCGTCATAACGAATTGCCCAAAGAGCGGGTAGAAATTCACATCGCCCAGAATGTGGGTGCCGTATTGGAAGAAGACGACCAAAACGGATTGGCTCACTTTCTCGAGCACATGTGCTTCAACGGAACCGAGAACTTCCCCAGCAACGGAGTGATTAAGTATTGCGAGAGTATAGGCGTAAAATTTGGAGTAGACCTGAATGCCTACACTTCATACGATCAGACGGTTTACCGCTTGTCGAACGTTCCTACTACCCGCGAAACAATTATCGACAGTTGTTTGCTTATTATCCACGATTGGGCAGGAGCCTTATTGCTGGAAGAAGATGAAATAAACAAAGAACGCGGCGTAATTCGCGAAGAAATGCGTGGCTACGGTGGCGCCGATTGGCGTATGATGGAGAAAATACTGGAAGAGATTGTTCCGGATAACCGCTATGGCAAACGTAACATTATCGGTACGGAAGAAGTGATTATGAACTTCAAGCCGCAAACCTTACGCGACTATTATCACAAATGGTATCGCCCGGATCTGCAGGCTGTTATTGTAGTGGGTGATATTGATGTAGATGCAATGGAAGGAAAAATAAAAGCAATCTTCTCCGATCTGAAGATGCCCGCCAACGTGGCCGAACGTACCGAATTTCCTGTGGCAGATAACGCCGAGGTATTGGTAGGTATCGCTACCGATAAAGAAGCGACTGTTCCTACTGTTTCTATCGACTTCAAGCACGAAACCATGCCCAAAGAACTGAAAGGTACTATTACCGGTCTGATCTCCGACTATTTTGATGGCATTGCCAACCGCATCATGACCGAACGTTTCCGCGACATGACTCAGCAAGCTAATCCTCCTTTTGTTGCCGCATACGCTTATAATGGCAATTTTGCCAATACCAGAACTGCCGAAGCTTGGCAGGGAACGACCTATATAAAAGACAATGAGGTAGAACTCGGCTTCAAGGCTTTGGTTCGCGAAATGGAGCGGGTAAATCGCCACGGCTTCACAGCAGGTGAATACGAAAGAGCCAAAAGCAATCTGTTGACCTATTATGAAACCCAATACAACGAAAGGGATAAAACCATGAGCGTACGTTATGCCAACGAATACATCCGCCACTTTACACAAGGCGAATACATTCCGGGCATCGAAACGGAATACGAAATTATCAATATGTTGGCACCCAACATTCCCGTTGAAGCTATAAACGAATACATCATGCAACTGATGAGTGAAGACGAGAATATCGTAATCTATTACCAAGGTCCCGATGCCAAAGACGGCGTAGCTGCTCCCACCAAAGACCAAATGCTGAAATGGCTGAAAGAGGTACAAGCGGAAAAGATCGATCCGATTGTAGAAACTGTAAGTGATGAGCCGTTGATGACCGAACTTCCCAAAGGAGGTAAAGTAGTGAAGGAAGAGAAAAACAATATTTTCGATGCTACGGTTTACACCCTTTCAAACGGTGTGAAGGTGATGATCAAGACTACCGACCTTAAAGACGATGAAATATTGATGGCAGCTACCAGTCCCGGCGGATCGTCTCATTTTCCCGAATCAGATTCTATTAATGTCAAGTTGTACAGCAATGTGGCGGCCTTAGGCGGAGTAGGCAATTTTAGCGCTACCAACCTTACGAAAGCATTGGCAGGGAAAAGAGTAAACGTAAGTCTTACCATGGAATTGACGGAAGAAGGTATGCAAGGTAATTCCAATGTGAAAGATTTCGAGACTATGCTGCAACTTATCTACTTGAACTTTACCGCACCCCGTATGGATATGGACGCTTACCAATCGTTTGTTGCCCGTATGAAATCTCAGTTGGAAGCCATGGAGGCCAATCCCGAAATGGAATTCTACTACCGGATGCCCGAAGCGCTTTACAAGAATCCTGCACGTTTCTCTCAATTGAGAGCTGCTGATATGGATATGGTAAATTATCAAGCAATTATGGACTGGCGTAAAGAACGTTATGCCGATGCTAGCGACTTTACCTTTACTTTCGTAGGTAATATCAAGCCCGAAGAAGCAAAAAACATGATTGCCTTGTATCTGGGATCGTTGCCATCAACTAACCGCAAAGAGTCGTTTGTTCCTGTCAATATCGACTTCAACAGCGGAATAAAAGATAATCATTTCTCTAAAGCTATGGATAACCCCAAAGCTATTGTACTTGATTTCTTCTGGACGACTGTAGAGAATACCCAGTACAATAAGGTGGTAATGAACTATTTAAGCCAGATATTAACTACCGTTTACTTAGAAAAAATCCGCGAAGACGAAGGTGGTACTT
>DAIREI010000171.1:0-4623 GCA_036795675.1 Bacteroidales bacterium | reverse complement strand
TCGGCGGGTGTTATTTTCAGAAATAACTTCAACTTTCGGTGGGCATTGAAAGCCGATTTATTCTGGGGACAAGTATCGGGCGATACCAACAACGTAGAAAATGTTTTCCCCGATGGAGCACAGGCCTCATTTAAGCGTAACTTTTTCGAAATAGGAGCGCACATGGAATTCAACTTCCTGCCCTACAGCGATAAGTTTGCTTATCTTAACACCAGCAAAATAGCGCCCTACATGCTGTTGGGCATAGGTGCAACGCTGGCTCCGGGAAGCGGCCAAACCTTTTTCGGAGTACATCTGCCCATAGGGGTAGGAGTGAAATATAAACTCCGGAACAAGCTGAATATAGGGCTGGAGTTTACGGTTCATAAACTGTTGGGCGACGGGTTTGACGCACCAAACAAAAACGGCTTCAATCTCGACAACCCCTACAAGGTGAAGAGTAACTTATTTAAGAACAACGATTGGTACAATACATTGTTTATTTCCATTACCTGGGAATTCGGTCTTAGAGACGGACGGTGTATATAAGATAATATGAAAGAGCAGATAGACTTATCAAGACTTCCGCGGCATATTGCCATCATTATGGACGGCAACGGGCGCTGGGCACAGCAGAACGGCATGGAGCGCTTCATGGGACACCAGGAAGGCGTTGTGTCGGTACGCAAAGTGGTAGAAGCGGCAGGCCGCTTGGGAGTTGAGTTTATAACGGTTTATACGTTCTCTACCGAAAACTGGAACCGCCCCAAAGCCGAGGTCGACTCGTTGATGGATTTAATGGTTCAGGCAATAAAAAAAGAATCGGCCGACCTGATGAAAAACAATGTCAGGCTTACGGCTATAGGCGATATAGACCGCTTGCCCCTGCTCACCAAAGACGGCCTGATGCAATGCATCGAGATGACGTCGGCCAATACCGGGCTAACCTTAATTCTCGCTTTGAGCTACTCCTCTCGCTGGGAGATAACCGAGGCAGCCAGAAACATTGCAGAAGAAGTAAAAAGAGGAGTGATTTCGATTGATGATATTGACGAAAATATGCTGTCGAATCACTTAACCACCAAATATATACCTGATCCCGACTTACTTATAAGAACCGGGGGAGAACACCGGATAAGCAACTACCTGCTATGGCAAATGGCTTATACCGAACTGTACTTCACCGATGTTTATTGGCCCCAATTCAGAGAAAATAATTTGTATGAGGCAATTCTGGATTATCAGCGTAGAGAAAGGCGTTACGGCAAAACCGGCGAACAGGTAAAAAACAACAGCAATAAATAGGCAATATGTATAAGAAAATCATACTCTTCGGGCTCATTATTTCATTCGGAATTACGGCAAAAGCGCAGGATATAACTGAACAAACAGATAATGATGCTACCCAACCGGTAACTTACGATACCCCCCAACTCGCTCCGGAGGAAGACGAAAAGGCAGAATTACCGGTTATTTCTTATACCTTAGACGACCGCAAAAAGGAGTACACCATTGCCGATATTACGGTTAAGGGCGTAGAAAGCTACGGCTATCAAGACTATGTGCTTATCGGTATATCTGGCTTGGCGGTAGGGGACAAGATAGAAGTTCCCGGCGAAGAAATTACCAATGCTATCCGGCTCTTCTGGAGGCATGGCCTTTTCTCCGATGCTGCCATAGCGGCAACCAAGCAAACTGCCGACAGCGTATGGTTGGAAATCAGGCTGAAGCCCAATCCCATCGTATCGGAAATCAACTATGTAGGCGTAAAGAAAGGCGAGCGCGAAGACCTGGAAGCCAAAGTGGGCGTAGCACGGGGTACCCAACTCACTCCCAACGTAATCAACCGCATTAATAAAAGGACAAAGGATTATTTCTCGGAGAAAGGATTCAGCAACGCCGACGTAAGGGTGCAGCAACATGACGACGTTTCGATGGAAGGACGCGTAATGCTCGACATCATCGTAGACAAACACGACAAGACCAAAATAAACAACATTTACATCACCGGCAACGAGAACCTGTCGGATTACAACCTCAAGGTGGCGATGAAGAAGACCAACGAAGGCTTCAACTTGGGCAAACGCTTCAAACTAAGTTGGCGTGAAATGTTCAGCACCAAGAAGTTTGTAAAAGAAGAGTATACCAACGACCTTGAAAATATTATCCAAAAGTACAATGAGAAAGGCTACCGCGACGCTATGATCGTATCGGATAGTATTGCTTATGTCAGCGATAACAAGGTAGATGTTTACATAACCGTAGACGAAGGAGATAAATACTATATCCGCGATATTAAATGGGTGGGTAATACCTTGTATCCTTCCGAGACCTTGGGGCTGATATTGAATATGCAGCCCGGTGACGTATACAATCAGAAAAAGTTGGGCGAACGCCTGCTTTCCGACGAAGACGCCGTAGCCAATGTGTATTACAACAACGGCTATATCTTCTCGCACATGGATCCGTTGGAAACCTATATCGAGAACGACTCGGTAGATATAGAGGTACGTATAGTGGAAGGGATACAGGCCACCATCAACCGTATTATCATCAACGGAAACGACCGCTTGTACGAAGATATTGTACGCCGCGAATTGATGACCAAGCCCGGCCAACTCTTCAGCAAGGAAGTGCTGATGCGCTCGGCTCGCGAAATAGCCCAGATGGGACACTTCGACCCCGAAACCATGGATATTCAGCCCATACCCGACCAAGAGACCGGCACCGTAGACATCAGTTACAACCTCACCTCGAAAGCCAACGACCAGATCGAATTCTCGGCTGGATGGGGACAGACGGGGATTATCGGCCGCTTGAGCCTGAAGTTCTCCAATTTCTCGCTCACCAATTTGCTCAATCCCAAATCGTATAAAGGAATCATCCCGCAAGGCGAAGGCCAGACACTTACCCTTAGCGGACAAACCAACGGACGTTACTATCAGTCGTACAGCATCTCATTCTTCGATCCCTGGTTTGGCGGTAAACGTCCCAATTCCTTCTCGCTCGGGGCTTACTATGCCGTACAAACAGGGGTAGACAATAGTTATTACAATAACTATAACTACATGTACAATAACTATTACGGCAATTACGACTATGTATACGACGAGAATACCAAGATGAAGATACTGGGTTTATCGGCCGGATACGGTAAGCGCTTGAACTGGCCCGATAGTTATTTCAACTTTATGGCCGAATTGTCTTATCAGCGTTATTGGTTGAAGAATTGGACCTACTTCCCCGTACAGAACGGCGATTGCAATAACCTCTCGCTCGGATTGACGTTGGCGCGCAGCTCTATCGATAATCCTTTGTACACGCGTTCGGGTTCCACATTCTCGCTTTCGGTACACTTAACGCCGCCTTATTCACTGTGGGATGGTGTTGATTACGCGGGCTTGTCCAGCACCGACGAGAAAGTAAACCGTTGGATAGAATACCATAAATGGAAATTCAAAGGCAAAGTTTTCATTCCTTTGGCCGACCCGCAGAAGGTGAAGAGAACCCCCGTATTGATGAGCCGCATAGAATACGGTTTCGTCGGGCATTATAACTCCAATAAACGCTCACCTTTCGAAACCTTCCGTGTAGGAGGTGACGGGATGACGGGATACACCTCGATGTATGCCACCGAAATGATAGGATTGCGTGGATACGGCAACGCGGCGCTCACTCCTTATTCGGGTGATGAAGCATACGCCTACAGCCGCCTGTCGCTCGAATTGCGATACCCCGTTCTCTTCGAACAATCGGCCACCGTTTATGTGCTCGGTTTCCTTGAAGCCGGTAATGCCTGGACCGACATCAAAGAATTTAATCCCTTCAGCCTGAAAAGGTCTGCCGGAGTAGGTGTGCGTGTATTCTTGCCGATGATTGGTTTAATGGGGCTTGACTGGGGATATGGTTTTGATAGCCCGACGGCAGGCTCTGCAAAATCAGGCTCGCAGATACACTTTATCCTCGGACAAGAGTTTTAAACCAACCCTATATCATTAGGTCTAACAATAGTAACAAACATAAAGTATCATGAAAAAGCTTATAGTAATCTCTTTCCTTATGATGTTCGGCATAGCAGGAGCATCTGCACAGAAATTTGCACTGATTGATATGGAATATATCCTGAAGAATATTCCTGCTTACGAAATGGCCAATGAGCAGTTGAACACCATGTCGAAGAAATGGCAGCAAGAAATAGAGGAAATCCAACAAGAAGCGCAGAACCTCTACAAGACCTATCAGGCCGACTTGGTATTCCTTTCTGCCGATATGAAAACCAAGCGAGAAGGCGAAATCGTAGCTAAAGAACAAGAAGCGCAAGACTTGAAACGCAAGTACTTCGGCGCTGACGGTGAATTATTCAAAAGACGGGAGGCGCTTATCAAACCCATCCAAGATGAGATATACGAAGCGGTGAAAGAAGTAGCCAATGCCAAGGGCTATCATATGATAGTAGACCGGGCTTCGGCCATGAGCGTAATCTACGCTTCGCCGGCAATAGATGTAAGTAATGAAATCCTGCAAAAACTCGGATATTCAAAATAAATCTCTATCTTTGCGTGTTAAAAACAAAATAAACCCAATAAATAATTCATTATGTTCAAGAAATTTTTATTGTTTGTTCTTTTTCTCGTTCCTGCCATG
>DAIREI010000170.1:0-4673 GCA_036795675.1 Bacteroidales bacterium | reverse complement strand
AAAGCCGGATTTTACATAGAGAAGACACTATTTATGAAGGTTCATCCAAAAGGTTCCGGATTATATTCATATTGAAAGGCACACTTAAACTGTCGGTCAACGATTTTGATTACATGACGGTTTTGGATAATGAGATGATAATCATTCCCAGCAATTGCGCCTATAAGATGAAGATACAACAATACGTTCATTTTATAAGCTGCAACTTCTATGTGGAAGCATTGCTATCGGAGAAACGGTTTATTCACGACCTTATACCGCTGCTCAATGCCAACCCGGCCGACCATTTTACCAAGCTCCATATTAATAAGAGAATCCGTAGCTTCCTTATGTTACTCAATAATCAATTGGAAGACGGCTTAGACAACAATTCTTTCTTCGACCTGAAAGAGCGGGAACTCTTTATGCTCTTATTCAATTATTACAGCAACGAAGACCTGGCGCGCTTCTTCGCCCCCTTCCTCTGCGAAGACATCCAATTCAAAGAGTTTGTTCTGGCTCATTACCTGAGAGTGAAGAACGTGCAGGAATTGGCGAGTTTGGCCAACTATTCCACCTCGGGATTTATCAAGAAGTTTCAACGCTACTTCGACGAGTCGCCCTACCGCTGGATGCAGAAGCAGAAAGCCAACCTCATATTGAACGATATAAAGCGAGGCCTGAAACCCTTGCAGGAGATAGCCGCAGAATACAATTTCTCTTCCTATCAGCACTTTGCCAACTTCTGCAAGATACACTTCGGATTCCCGCCGACAGAGATAGCGAAACGATAAGGAATTACCTCTTCCTAAATTCCTTCCTACAATGATAACAATAATACTTCTTCTTGGGGAATGGGAGAGGGAAGCCCAAAATCAAGTAAGAGATAGCGAATACACCTTCGGAGAATATGGGCTTATCCACTTCTTCCGAGGAATGGCAAATAGGGCAAGTCACTTGTAATCTGCTCTTTTTTTCTTTGTGTATTTCTGTGCCATCCCGTTCACAATCTTGCGACTGAAAGTCGATGTTGTCCAATGTGCTATTCTCCGCATCTTCTAATATCTTCAGTGCCAACTCCACGTCTTTTTCTCTGATTTGCAACTTTACTCCACCCAAAGCATTGGAGTGAAAAGGCATCATCTGTACGGTAAGTTCATCTTGCAAATAACAAAGTATGCCTTCCGATTCCAGCCTACCCATGAGTATATGCGCCTCATAAGGATAAGTAAAGGTTTTTATTGTAACTAATTTGTTGCTCATCGCGGTATAAAGATACGGCAAAAATACAGAATGTTCAACTAATTGTAGTACTTTTGCAAGTTCAATTGAACAGACAACCATTTAAGCAAGCATTATGGATTACAATTTTTCCGAGATAGAGAAGAAGTGGCAACAATATTGGGAAGAGAACCAAGTTTATAAGGTAACGGAAGACCAAAGCAAACCCAAGTACTATGTGCTGGATATGTTCCCCTACCCCTCGGGGGCGGGATTGCATGTCGGCCACCCGCTGGGTTACATCGCCTCCGATATTTACTCCCGCTACAAACGGCAAAAGGGCTTTAACGTCCTGCACCCCATGGGCTTTGATGCTTACGGGCTACCCGCCGAGCAATACGCCATACAAACGGGGCAGCACCCTGCCATCACCACGGAAAAGAATATCCAACGCTATAAGGAACAATTAGATAAGATAGGCTTCAGCTTCGATTGGAGCCGCGAAGTGCGCACCTGCGACCCCGAATACTACAAGTGGACGCAATGGGCATTCGTTAAGATGTTCCACTCCTACTATTGCTACCAAGCCCAACAAGCCCGCCCGATAGAAGAGCTGGTAGGCGTATTCGAGATGCAGGGAACCAAAGACCTGGACATTGCCTGCTCGGAAGAACTGTCGTTCACTGCCGAAGAGTGGAAAGCTAAATCGGAGAAAGAACAGCAAGAAACACTAATGAATTACCGCATCGCCTACCTCGGCGACAGCATGGTGAACTGGTGCCCCGCTTTGGGAACCGTTCTTGCCAACGACGAGGTAATAGACGGCCTCTCCGAGCGCGGCGGTCATCCTGTAGAACAACGCAAGATGCGCCAATGGTGCCTTCGCGTCTCGGCCTACGCCCAGCGCTTGCTCGACGGCCTGGATACCGTCGACTGGACGGAGTCGCTGAAAGAAACCCAAAAGAATTGGATAGGACGAAGTGAGGGGGCGGAGCTTACTTTCAACCTCTCCCCCTGCCCCTCTCCACAAGATCACCTCCCCCCGACCCCCTCCCAAGGAGGGGGAGTGACCTCCCCCCAACCCCCTCCCAAGGAGGGGGAGACACCTCGATATTGTACAACTCATCGGCAGGATTGGAATGCTAATATAAGCAATGCGAAAGAGATGCGTAGGAATCCTACCGAAGCTGAAAGTATTCTTTGGAAACTATTGAGGAATAGAAATTTTGGTGTAAGGTTTCGTAGACAACATTTGATTGGCCCATTTATTGTTGACTTTGTATGTCTTGAAAAACAGCTAATAATAGAAGCGGATGGAGGCTATCATAATGAAAAAGGACAAAAGGAAGCGGACGAGGAAAGAACAAATATATTGAATAAATTAGGATATAAAGTTATCCGATTTATTAATAATGAAATAATAGGTGATATTGATAATGTGGTTGTTAAAATAAAACAGCAACTTCAACTCCCTTATATCAAGGAAGAAAGAACAGCGAAGAGCAACTCCCCCTCCTTGGGAGGGGGTTTGGGGGAGGTGTCCCCGGGGGAGAGGTTAGAGGGGGGAGGTGAGATTGTCGTCTTCACCACCCGAGCCGACACCATCTACGGCGTTACTTTTATGGTGCTTGCCCCTGAGTCGGAGTATGTGTGCCAAGTGGTTACGCCCGAGCAGGAGGAAGAGGTGGCCCGATACATCGAATCGGTGAAGAGCCGCACCGAGCGCGAGCGTCAGATTGACAAAAAGGTGACGGGCGTGTTTACCGGCTCGTATGCCATTAACCCTGTAAGCGGGGCGGTTATTCCTATTTGGATAGCCGATTATGTATTGGCGGGCTATGGCACGGGAGCCATTATGGCTGTGCCGGGGCACGACAGCCGCGATTACGCCTTCGCCAAGCACTTCAATCTACCCATTATCCCCCTAATAGAAGGAGCTGATATATCGGAAGAGAGCTTCGATGCCAAGGAAGGAATTATGATGAACTCGGGCTTCCTGAACGGGCTGACCGTGAAAGAGGCGATTGAAGAAGCGAAAACATATATCGAAGAAGAGGAATTGGGAACAGTAAAGGTCAACTACCGCCTGCGCGACGCCATCTTCAGCCGCCAGCGCTATTGGGGCGAGCCTTTCCCTATCTATTATAAAGACGGGATGCCTTACACGGTGGCCGAAGAAGACTTGCCTGTCAAGCTGCCCGACGTGGACAAGTACCTGCCCACCGAGAGCGGCGAACCACCTTTGGGACGGGCAAAGAACTGGACTTACAAAGGCTATCCATTGGAACTGAACACCATGCCCGGCTTTGCCGGCTCGTCTGCCTATTACATCCGCTACGAAGACCCGCACAACGATAAGGCTTTGGTTTCGAAAGAAGCCAATGAGTACTGGCGCAATGTCGACCTCTATATCGGAGGGACGGAGCACGCCACAGGACACCTTATCTACAGCCGCTTCTGGAATAAGTTCCTCTTTGACCTCGGCGTGGTTTGCGAGGACGAACCCTACAAGAAGTTAGTCAATCAGGGGATGATACAGGGGCGAAGCAACTTTGTATATCGGATAAAAGACTCCAATACCTTTGTCAGTTTGAATCTGAAAGATAAATACGACACAACATCCCTTCATGTCGACGTAAATATCGTACATGGCGATGTGCTGGATACAGACGCTTTCCGCCAATGGCGACCTGAATTTAAGGATGCCGAGTTTATTCTTGAAGATGGGAAGTATATCTGCGGTTGGGCGGTAGAGAAGATGTCGAAGTCAATGTACAATGTAGTCAACCCCGACGATATAGTGGAGCGCTTCGGAGCCGACACCCTGCGCCTCTACGAGATGTTTCTCGGCCCATTGGAGCAATCCAAGCCTTGGGATACCAACGGCATCGACGGCGTATCGCGCTTCCTGCGCAAGCTGTGGAACCTGTTCTATAAGAAAGACGAGTTCATCGTAACCAATGAGCAGCCCACTGCCGACGAACTGAAAGCCTTACATAAGTTGATAAAGAAAGCGGGACAAGACATCGAGAACTTTTCGTTCAATACCTCCGTGGCCGCCTTTATGATTTGCGTGAACGAACTTACCGCGCTCGATTGCCACAAACGCGCCATTCTATCCGACCTTATCATAGTAGTTTCGTCATTCGCGCCTTTCATTGGCGAAGAACTCTGGCATGCCTTGGGCAATACCACTACGGTATGCAACACCCGTTTCCCCGATGTAAACGAAGAATATTTGAAAGAGAACAGTATCACTTACAGCATCTCCTTCAACGGTAAGACCCGCTTTACCTTGTGTTTCCCTGCCGACGCCGGCAAAGAAGAAATAGAGCAAACCGTATTGGCTCACCCCGATTCGCAGAAATGGATAGACGGCAAAACGCCCAAGAAGGTGATTGTTGTACCGGGGAAGATAGTGAATATAGTGGTATAGCACCTCCCCCCAGCCCCCTCCCAAGGAGGGGGAAAAG
>DAIREI010000169.1:0-4680 GCA_036795675.1 Bacteroidales bacterium | reverse complement strand
TTTATAGGAGAAATTGTTTACCAATTTCTTTAATGATGCTATATCCGCCATAACAAGTCCAATTTTAGAGACAAAGTTACTAAAAAATCCTTACCTTTGTCCAAATCACTGCACCTTCTCTTGGGCATACACTGATTTTCTAGATGGCCGCGGCGCTATGCGGTCCAAGGCGGCATAGTGATTGATATTTAATTTGACAACTTATTATTTGAATATTACTTATCATGGAAGACTCATTATTATTGAAACAAGTACGCACCAAAGCCAACCAATGGTTGAGCCCGGAATACGATGAAGAAACAAGGAAGCAAGTACAGGCTCTGATAGACAAGGAAGATACTACCGAGCTGGTAGAAGCTTTCTACAAAGACCTCGAATTCGGCACGGGAGGATTGCGTGGAATTATGGGCGCGGGTTCCAACCGGATGAATATTTACACCATGGGAGCGGCCACCCAAGGCTTGGCCAACTACCTGAAGAAAGAATTTGCCGGACAAAAGGAAATCAAAGTCGTAATCGGGCACGACTGCCGCAACAATAGCCGCCTGTTTGCCGAAAAGTCGGCCGACATCTTCTCTGCCAACGGCATTAAAGCCTACCTCTTCTCCGATCTGCGCCCGACGCCCGAAATCAGCTACGCCATACGTAAACTGGGTTGCCAGAGCGGGATATGCCTCACGGCTTCGCACAATCCCAAGGAGTACAACGGCTACAAAGCCTACTGGGACGACGGCGCCCAGGTAATCGCCCCGCACGATAAGAATATCATTGCCGAAGTAAATAACATACACTCGGTAAGCGAAATCAATTTCAAGGGAAACCCCAGGTTAATCGAGATATTGACCGAAGAGATGGATAAAGAGTATATCAACGACCTGCTTACCATCTCTTTATCCAAAGAAGCCATTCTGCGACACAAAGATATTAAAATCGTATACACGCCCATTCACGGCACAGGAGGAACGCTCATCCCCCGGGCGCTGAGGGCGATGGGCTTCGAGAACATCATACACGTGCCCGAACAGGATGTGATAAGCGGAGACTTCCCTACGGTGGTATCGCCCAACCCCGAAGAAGCGGCCGCCTTGAAGATGGCCGTAGATAAAGCCATCGAAACAGGGGCCGACCTGGTGATGGCTTCCGACCCCGATGCCGACCGCGTGGGCGCTGCCGTCCGCAACGAGAAAGGCGAGTTTGTCCTTCTCAACGGCAACCAGACACTCCTTGTGTATATATACTACCTCATCACCCGCTGGAAAGAGTTGGGCAAACTGCAAGGGAAAGAATATGTGGTGAAGACCATCGTATCTACCGAGCTGGTGAAGACTGTCGCACAAAAGAACGGCGTGAAGATGTATGACTGCTATACAGGCTTTAAGTGGATAGCCGATGTGATGCGCCAGAATGAGGGCAAGCGAACCTATATAGGAGGCGGAGAAGAAAGTTACGGCTTCCTTGCCGAAGACTTCGTGCGCGACAAAGACGCCGTATCGGGTTGTATGCTTCTGGCTGAGATCGCCGCCTGGGCAGCCGATAACGGCAGGTCGATCTACGAACTCTTGCAGGATATTTACATCGAATACGGCTACTCTAAAGAGGCCGGCATCTCGGTAGTGAAGAAAGGCAAGTCGGGCGCCGAAGAGATAGAGGCCATGATGAAGAACTTCCGCGACAATCCGCAAACCGAACTAGCCGGCTCGAAGGTCTTCTTCATTAAAGACTTCGCCAAGTTGACCGGCAAAGACATCAACGAAGGAGAATCCGTAACGCTGGATATGCCCACTACTTCCAACGTCCTCCAATACTTCGCCGAAGACGGAACGAAAGTCTCCATCCGCCCCTCGGGCACAGAGCCGAAGATTAAGTTCTATATCGAAGTGCATTCGAAGGTAAACTCAAGGGAAGATATAGCCAAGGCAGAAGCCGAAGCAGAGGCCAAGATTGATGAAGTAAAGAAATCGCTTGGAATATAAATAAACTAATTTTGTCCACGAATTGCACGAATTACACTAATTATTACTCGACAATAAACATTCGTGTAATTTGTGTAATTCGTGGACATCTTTGAATTAAATATTTATGGAAACAGTTTCTTTCTCCGGTTTTACTCTCGAAACTTTCCGTTTCTTCAAGGAATTAATGGAAAATAATAATAAGCCTTGGTTTGAAGAGCACAAGGCGGTTTATCAGAAGCAGGTGCTTGAGCCGCTGAAGGCGCTGGCGCTGGCGCTTACCCCACCCATGCACCAAGTGGATCCCAAGATGGACTTCCGTCCGCAGAAGATGATTTCGCGTATCTATCGCGATATTCGCTTCTCGCCCGACAAAACGCCTTACAAGCGCCACATGTGGCTATCCTTCCAACGCCCTTTCGATAAGCAAACTCCGGATTGGGAAACCTTCCCCGGATTTTATATGGAAGTGGGTGAAGAGGGTATAAATTACGGCATGGGAATGTGGCAAGCGAAGAAGGTAATCATGGATCGCTACCGCGACATGGTGGCTTACGACACCGAAGGCTTCCGCGAAATGACGGAGGATTTAATCTATAAGCACCGTTTCGAGATGGGAGGGGAGGAATATAAGCGACCCATCAAAAGCGACTTGCCCGAATACTTCCAACCGTGGATACAACGCAAAGGCATTCACCTGCACAAGAACTATCCCACCAGCGGAGAATACCTTTATTCGGACGAGCTGGTAGATTTTATGGTGAATGAGTTTATTCTGTTGAAGCCGCTGTATGAGTTCTTTGTGGATGTTTGCGAATGATAATGGCACACGGATGACACGGATTGGACGGATTTACACGGATAAATCATTCCGTTAGGAATGTAAGCTCGGTAGAAAAAGAATCAAAAAAAGAAAAAGCATACCCGTGGGAAGAGATTTCATTGCTTTTCTACCGAGCTTAAATCCCTATCGGGATTGCTCTTCTTTATAATGAATCATAATCCGTGTAAATCCGTCCAATCCGTGTTTATCCGCGTGTCATTAGTCTCGATTAATACCTAAAGCTTCCGTATTCACTTTCTATCACTAACTCTTTCTTGTCCGACGCTTCTACGCACCCCACTATCTGTGTGTCTATGTTAAAGGATTGCGATATGTCAATTACTTCTTGGGCGTATTCTTCGGGGAGGTAGATTTCCATGCGGTGCCCCATGTTGAACACCTTGTATATTTCTTCCCAAGCCGTACCGGATTCTTCCTGAATCAACTTAAACAGAGGCGGAACAGGAAAGAGATTGTCCTTTATTACTTTCAGCTTGTCAATGAAGTGCAATATCTTGGTTTGTGCGCCACCCGATACGTGTACCATGCCGTGGATATTCGGGCGCATCTTGTCTAATAACTTCTTTATCACAGGTGCATAAGTACGCGTAGGCGAAAGCACCAACTTGCCCGCGTCTAAGCCCAAGCCTTCAATGCTGTCGGTGAGGCGCTTATTGCCTGAATAGACCAGTTCTTGAGGAACATTGGGGTCGAAGCTCTCGGGGTATTTTTGGGCTAAGTAGTTGGCAAATACATCGTGACGAGCAGAGGTTAGCCCGTTGCTGCCCATGCCGCCGTTGTATTCCTTTTCGTAAGTCGCTTGTCCGTAAGAAGACAGTCCTACTATCACATCGCCCGCTTCGATATTGGCATTGTCAATCACATCGGCGCGTTTCATGCGGCAGGCTACCGTGCTGTCTACGATAATCGTCCGCACCAGGTCGCCCACATCGGCAGTCTCTCCTCCCGTAGGGTAGATATTTACGCCCAAGCCGCTCAGTTCCTCGCACAACTCGTTTGTGCCCTGTATAATGGCCGATATTACCTCGCCCGGAATCAGGTGCTTGTTTCGCCCGATGGTAGAAGAGAGTAGGATATTGTCCGTCGCGCCCACGCAAAGCAGGTCGTCGACGTTCATTATCAGGGCATCTTGTGCAATCCCCTTCCACACCGAGAGGTCGCCCGTTTCTTTCCAATACAGGTAAGCCAATGACGATTTGGTTCCTGCGCCGTCGGCATGCATGATGTTGCAGTAGTCGGGGTCGCCGCCCAACACGTCGGGGATGATTTTGCAGAATGCTTTGGGATAGATACCCTTGTCGATGTTCTTTATTGCGTTGTGTACATCTTCTTTCGAGGCCGAAACCCCTCGCCGGTTGTATCGTTGGTCTCTCATCTCATTGTTAGTTTGCCGCAAAGATACAAATAACTAAGCATTCCGTTCTTAATTCTCTGCTCTTAATTTATCGCCAATGTGTTCTCATCGGCGGATAAAACGCTTCTTCTATATGGTCAATCTCGAAGTGAGGTTCAAAGCCCAGCACAGCAATGATGTCGAACCGCACGGGCAGGTCTATCCGGAATAGTCTGACATAAGAATTGGCGGCTGACACAATGCGGTTGATTTTCTTGTTCGATACGGCATCTTCGGGATTCTCGTAAAAGTCATCGGCGCGGGTCTTTACCTCTACTATTACCAACTCGTCTTCGGTTTGGGCAATAATATCCAACTCGTAATGTCCCTTTCGCCAATTGCGCTCCAGGATTTGGTATCCTTTATCTTCGAGGTATTTTGCGGCTGCGCATTCGCCGCTTTTACCCAAATCGTTATGTAAGGCCATGGTTATTAATTTGGTTATTAATCGTAATTTTTACAAAAGTACAACTATTCTTTTGTATTTATTA
>DAIREI010000168.1:0-4689 GCA_036795675.1 Bacteroidales bacterium | reverse complement strand
ACCCGTACGTCAGTTTAGCAAACTGGTGGTTTCAGCCACTCACCCACACTTCCAAGACTCATTGCGATCTTCATTCTTGCGAATGGCGGTGCAAATATAGTATATTCTTTTTAACTATTCAAAATTAATGGCGCTTATTTTATATCTTTGCGGCCTAATACCCATAGTATGAAAAGGAAGAAAATTGTTATTATCGTCATTAGTGTTCTGTTATTGCTCTTTGTTGTAGCAGGCGTATTCGTCTATTCCGTATATAAAAAAGTAAACTCGCCGGCATTTCCGTCCGATGCTTTGCCTGTAATGGTTTATATCGACTCGCAGCGAAGTTATTCTTCTCTCTTAAATCAACTCTCGGAACAGCAAATCAACGATTTGGTTCTCTTCCAGCGCCTTGCAAAACAAATGAAATATCCCGAAAATATCAAGACAGGTCGCTTCGAGTTTGCCGAAAACATCAGTTACCTCAATCTGGTACGTGCACTGCGTAGTTGGCGGCAACCCATCATATTCACTTTTAATAACGTACGCTTCAAAGAAGACTTGGCCAAGCGGGCAGGAGAGGAGTTTATGTTCTCGGCCGACGATTTGCTAACGCTCTTGAACGACGAAACCTACTGCCAAAAGCAAGGTTTCGATACGTTGACCATTATCGCTATGTTTATCCCCAATACTTACGAGATGTATTGGGACATCGATGCCGGGCAATTTACGGATAAGATGAAAACCGAATACAATCGTTTCTGGAATAGCGACCGGCTGGCCAAAGCAGAAGCCATCGGGCTTAGCCCTGTCGATGTGTCAACCTTGGCCTCGATAGTGGAAGAAGAGACTGCCAAGTTAGATGAATATCCCGTAGTAGCCGGATTGTATATTAATCGCTTGCACAAGGGGATGCTCTTGCAGGCCGACCCGACGGTAAAGTATGCCGTGGGCGATGTTACGCTCCAGCGCGTACTGAACAGGCACCTCGAGGTTGATTCGCCTTATAATACTTACAAACATACCGGATTGCCCCCCGGCCCTATCCGTATTCCATCCATACAAGGCATTGATGCCGTACTCAATTACACCAAGCACGACTACCTGTATATGTGCGCCAAAGAAGACTTCTCGGGCTATCACAATTTCTCGCGCACGCTAAGTGAGCACAATCGCAACGCCCGCAAGTATCAGCAAGCACTTAATAGGCTAAATATAAGATAAGAGCTAAGAGAGAAGAACTAAGAGTTGGAGCGAAGCAATGATTCTCACTTTGTCATTGCGGGCTTGACCCGCAATCCAAAACTCTTCACTCTTAGTTCTTAGTTTTTCTCTTTCAAAATGTCTCTTATCTCCGTCAGCAACACTTCTTCCTTGGTGGGAGCAGGAGGTGCGGCAGGCTCTTCTACTTTCTTCTTGTGCATGCTGTTTATGCCTTTCACCATCAGGAATATGGCCAGGGCGATAATGATAAAATCAATAAGTGTGTTGATAAATGTGCCGTAATTGATGGTGACGGCAGGCACTACTTCGCCGGCCGCATCTACGGTGGCTTGCTTTATGGTAATGGCCAGATTGGAGAAATCGACGCCGCCGATCAGCGCTCCCAACGGAGGCATGATAATATCGGAAACGAACGAACTCACTATCTTCCCGAATGCACCGCCGATTACTACACCCACGGCCATATCCATCACGTTGCCACGCATGGCAAACTCTTTAAATTCTTTTAAGAATCCCATAAATATACTTTTTTAGTAAATGATACGTTAGATATTAAAACGCAAATATACTGAAATAGTTCTATTCATGAAAAAAGTGTTAAGGAAATTATTTGTAGTGCTATTAATTGCTGTCTTGGTTATTTCTTGCTCCTCGTCGAAACAGTGCGAATGTGGTAATAACAAATACAAGAAAACCAAGTATTCGATGATAGACTAAGAACTGAAGAATAGTTGTTTTCTGCATTTTCTTCTTTCTCATTATTTCTCTATCCGCCAACTCTATAATTTACATCACATTTAGGGCTAAATATTTGCCGCTTTGGATAAAAAGTCGTACCTTAGCGTGATTTTTTAACAAACAATAAACAGGTCCAACCTAAATTAGAATAAATGATTGATAGTCAGGATAGAATAATCCAAGTTAACATTGAGGAACAAATGAAATCGGCATACATCGATTACTCGATGTCTGTCATTGTGTCGCGCGCATTACCCGATGTGAGGGACGGCTTTAAGCCCGTACACCGCAGGGTATTGTTCGGCATGAACGAGTTAGGGAATTATTCCGACAAACCTTATAAGAAATCAGCCCGTATCGTAGGTGATGTGCTGGGTAAATACCACCCACACGGCGACAGCTCGGTCTACTTTGCCATGGTGCGTATGGCTCAGCCCTGGTTGCAACGCTATACCTTGGTCGACGGACAGGGAAACTACGGCTCGGTCGACGGCGATAGCCCCGCGGCTATGCGTTATACCGAAGCCCGCCTCAGCAAGTTGGCCGAAGAGATGCTTCGCGATATTGAAAAAGACACCATCGATTTTCAACTCAACTTCGACGATACACTGAAAGAACCCACCGTGCTTCCCACCCGGGTGCCCAACCTGCTGATTAACGGCAGTTCGGGTATTGCCGTAGGGATGGCCACCAATATGGCTCCGCACAACCTGAGCGAATGCGTAGACGGCATAACGGCTTATATCGATGCTAATGGCGAGATAGAGACGGAAGAGCTGATGCAATACATCAAAGCGCCCGATTTCCCGACAGGAGGATTGATATACGGCTACGACGGTGTGAGAGACGCCTTCGAGACCGGACGAGGCAGGATAGTACTACGCGGCCGGGCCGAGATAGAAGTGGAAGAGAACAGAGAGAAGATAATCATTACCGAGATACCTTACCTGGTCAACAAGAAGGACCTGATTATGCATATCGCCCATTTGGTAGGCGAGAAGAAATTGGAAGGCATATCGAACGTAAACGATGAGTCGGACCGTCACGGTATGCGTATTGTGGTAGATGTGAAGCGCGACGCCAACTCGAGCGTTATCCTTAATAAGCTATACAAGCTCACCGCTTTGCAGTCGTCGTTCAATGTAAACAATATCGCCTTGGTAAAAGGCCGCCCCGTTACGTTGAACCTGAAAAGCCTTATCAGCCACTTTGTCGACCACCGGATAGACGTAGTAACCCGCCGTACCCGTTACGAGCTGAACAAGGCGGAAGAACGCGCCCATATCTTGGAAGGATTAATTATCGCTTCAGATAATATAGATGAAGTGATAGCCATTATCCGCTCGTCGAAAAGTCCCAACGAAGCCATCGAACGCCTGAAAGAACGTTTTAGCTTTACCGACGTGCAGGCTCGCGCCATTGTAGAGATGCGTTTACGCCAACTTACAGGACTGGAGCAGGATAAACTCCGCGCCGAGTATGATGACCTGCAAAAACTAATTGCCCATTTGAAAGAAATCCTCTCCAATCACGACTTGCTGATGAGCATCATCAAAGACGAGCTGATGGAGGTGAAACAAAAATACGGCGATGCCAGAAGAACCGAAATCATCTACGCTACCGAAGACATGAATCCCGAAGACTTCTATGCCGACGACGAGATGATCATCACCATTTCGCACATGGGTTACATCAAGCGTACTCCGCTGGCAGAGTTCAAATCGCAGCATCGCGGAGGAGTAGGAGTGAAAGGCTCTGAAACCCGCGACGAAGACTTTGTAGAATACATCTATCCGGCCAGTATGCATGCCACCATGTTGTTCTTTACCCAAAAGGGAAGATGCTATTGGTTAAAGGTTTACCAAATACCCGAAGGTGCGAAAACATCCAAAGGCCGCGCCATACAAAACCTGCTCAATATAGAACAAGACGATAGGGTAAATGCCTTTATCCGCATCAAACAATTAAACGATAAAGAATTTGTGCAGTCTCATTATTTAGTTTTCTGTACCAAATACGGTATGATAAAGAAAACCTTGCTCGAGGCTTACTCACGTCCCCGTCAGAACGGAGTGAATGCCATCACCCTGCGCGAAGGCGACGAAGTAATACAAGTAAGGATGACTAACGGCAACAACGAGATTATCATCGCCAACCGTAAAGGCCGTGCCATCCGCTTCCCCGAGAGCAAAGTGCGCTGTATGGGACGTATCGCAGCCGGGGTAAAGGGCATCACCCTCGATCCGGTCGATGACGAAGTAATAGGCATGATCTGCATCAAAGACACCGAGAAGGAATCTATTTTAGTAGTGTCAGAGAAAGGATACGGCAAACGCTCGAAGGTAGATGACTACCGAATAACCAACCGCGGCGGTAAAGGCGTGAAGACGCTGAACGTAACCGACAAGACCGGCCCGTTGGTAGGCATCAAGAGTGTAACCGAAGAGAACGACCTGATGATTATTAATAAATCGGGGATCACCATTCGGGTGAAAGTGTCTGATTTGAACATCATTGGCCGAGCAACACAAGGGGTAAGATTGATTAACCTGGAGAAGCGTAACGACAAGATAGCTTCGGTATGCAAAGTAATGGCGGAAACGGAACTTGAAGACGAAATTAAAGATGTTGAGATAGAAGAAAATACCAAAAAGAACGAAAATAAAGACGATATTGCTGAGATAAATGATTAATTTGTATATTTACACCGAAAAAATAAACAATAAATATATATATATAAGAGAGAGA
>DAIREI010000167.1:0-4736 GCA_036795675.1 Bacteroidales bacterium | reverse complement strand
TGGCGGAATTTCGGAATATCCTTCGGGAAGAACTGCTATGCAAATTATGTTCGAAACCGAACCTGGCAAGGAAGCTTATTTGAACGGAATAGCCCTTAAAGAGTTCGACGAGTTAGCCAGCAATGGTCCGCGCGAAGAAGATTTTGCCAAGGTAAAAGAATACTTGGTTAAGCAATTTGCCGACCAGCAACAACAAAACAGCTACTGGCGTAATGTGATGAACTATTATAACGGATACGGTAAAGATAATTATACAAACTATCTGAATATCGTAAATACGGTAACCCCGGACGATGTGCAGAAGATGGCTAAGCAGATTATTGGCGCAGGCAATAAGATTGAAGTTATAATGACAGGAATAAAAGAATAATTCCTAACAATGAAAATGCTGAATAAAACACTACGACAACACGGCAGGAAGGCGTTTGCGCGCAATCCGATGTTCGCACGCAATGTGCTGGTGCTTGTCTTTATGTATATAATGTTCGGCATACTGGCTCTTGAGTTATTGGCTATGGGGTTCTTCTTCGACACTATACTGTTGGAGGTAGGCCCCTATGCCTTAGCTATACAAACTTTTAACTCTTGTGTACTTTTTTTCTTGTTGGGGGACTTTGTGATAAAGTTCCTCTTCAAGAAGAGCCAGTCGATACAAATAATGCCTTACCTCACCTTGCCCATCCCCAAGAAGAAGCTGTTTGACTTTTTGCTTCGCAAGGAGTTTACCAACGTGTGGAACCTTTATCCCTTATTCTTGGTTCTCCCTTTCGCGTTGAAGAGCATTACTCCTTACTTCGGGTTTGGCACGGCTGTGCTGTATATCTTGTTCTTTTACCTTCTTTGTATATGTGTAAGTTTCCTGGTTAATATAGCCAACAACTACATCGAGCGTTCGGGCTGGATGATGCTTGTTCCCTTTGCTCTTATAGCCGCCATCGTAGGCATCGGATTCATTCCCGGGGTCGATCTGCCGGCGTTGAGTATGAAAGCAGGCGAGTTCTTCCTCGATCTGCCGCTTATCGGCGGGGTTGTTATCCTGCCCATCTTTGCCGGCCTGTGGTGTGCCAATCGCGCATTGATGAACAGGCAGCTTTACCGCGAACTCGATGCAACCGGAAAAGTAGCCGGCGTGCGCTCTACCGATCTTTCCTTCCTCGGCCGTTTCGGGCGGATAGGCGATTTTATGGCGCTCGATATTAAACTGATTATGCGCTCTAAGAAATTGAAGCAGTCTTTGTACATGGGCTTGTTTTTTATTGTCTATTACTTTGCGATGATGTTTATCTCAAGCGATGCAAGTCTGTTTATCACACCGTTTATGCTCTTGTTCTTTACTATTTTCGTAACCGGAGCCATGGGAATGATTATGGGACAATATGTTTTCGCCAGCGAGTCTTCTTTCTTCGACGGACTGATGGCGCGCGAAGAATCATTGCTTCCCATGCTTAAAGCCAAGTATTTGCTCTATGCTTCTTATGCATTTATAGTAACATTACTTTTATCGATAAATGTTTTTGTAGGACAAAAGCTGGACTTGCTTTACCTGGTATCGGCCTTTTTCTATACCGTAGGCCCTATATTTTTTATCATGTTTCTCAATGCCATAATCAATAAATCCTTTATCGACATGACGGAAGGAAGCGCATTCAGTTGGAAGGGAACAACCGGAAACAACTTGGTCATCACTATGATAGGTATGTTTGTCCCATTGGGTGCTATCCTTATCTGTCAAGCCTTCCTTGGTACAGAAACAGCCTGCTATATCATGCTTATCTCCGGCGTGCTGTTTACCTTTACGTTCAATTTATGGCTCAATTGGATATACAAGCAATTCCTCAAACGGAAATATAAAAATATGGCCGGATTCAGAAGTAATTAAGAAATATACCTCTGGGGGAGAGGTAAACATTACACACAAAACATCAAACACAAATCAATATGAAAAAGATTTTTTTATTAGCCCTGCTTTTCATCACATCGTTTACTGTGATGACGGCTCAAAACGAAGAACTACCTCTCGACCCGAAGGTAAAGTACGGGAAATTAGAAAACGGATTAACTTATTACATCCGTCATAACGAGTTGCCCAAAGACCGGGTAGAAATACATATGGCCGCAGATGTAGGCGCAGTATTGGAAGATGACGATCAGAACGGTTTGGCTCACTTCCTGGAGCACATGTGTTTCAACGGTACCAAGCATTTCCCGGGCAACGCAATAGACGACTACCTGGAGAGTATAGGCGTAAGAGAAGTGAATGCCGGCACAAGTATAGATAAAACAGTTTATTATCTATCAAATGTTCCCACTACCCGCGAAAGTCTTATTGACAGTTGCTTGCTTATCATTCGTGATTGGGCCGGCGACGTATCGCTCGATGACATTGAGATTGAGAAAGAGCGCGGTGTGATACGCGAAGAGTTGCGTTTATACGGTAGCGCCGACTGGCGTTTGGATGATAAGCTGCGTCCTCAGATAATGCCAGGCAACCGCTATTCCGAACGCAATGTGATCGGTACTGAAGAGGTAATCATGAACTTCAAGCCGCAAACTTTGCGCAACTTTTATCATAAATGGTATCGTCCCGATTTACAAGCCGTAATTATAGTAGGCGACATTGATGTCGACGTCATGGAAAAGAAGATTGTAACCCTGTTCTCCGACTTGAAGATGCCCGAAAATGCTGCTCCTGTTCCTGTGTTTCCCGTGGCAGACAATGAAGAACCCTTGGTAGGAATTGCCACCGACAAAGAAGCAACCATCCCTATGATTGAAATATCGTACAAGCACGAAGCTATGCCCAAAGAAATGAAAGGAACCGTAACCTATGTGATGACACAATACCTCGACAACATTGCGTCGCGCATCATGAGCGAACGCTTCCGCGATATTTTACAGCAGGCCAATCCTCCTTTTCTTAATGGTGGCGCTTACAATAGTTTCTTTGCCAATACCCGCACAGCCGAAGCATGGCAGGGATGGGTATTCATTAAGGATAATAATGTGGAAGACGGATTCAAAACATTGCTTCGCGAAATGGAACGCGTCAATCGGCACGGTTTTACGGCAGGCGAATACGAAAGGGCCAAAAGCAATTTGCTTACTCAGTATGAAACCCAATACAACGAGAGAGACAAAACCATGAACGGCAATTATGCTAATGAATGTACCGGACATTTTATCTACGGTATCTATATGCCCGGCATAGAAATGTTTTACAACATAATTAACATGATTGCTCCCAATATTCCTGTCGAAATACTTAACGAGTACATCATGGAGATGATGAACGACGACAACCGCAATCTTATCATTGCTTACCAAGGACCCGAAGCCAAAGACGGTGTACCGGTTCCCACCAAAGAGCAATTGCTGGCATGGCTGAAAGAAGTTCAGGCCGAAACTATCGAGCCGCTGGCCGAAACGTTGAGCGATGTGCCTCTGATGACCGAACTTCCTAAGGGTGGTAAAATAGTGAAAGAAGAAAAGCACAAATTGTTCGATGCCACCTTGCTTACCCTGTCAAATGGCGTAAAGGTGATGATTAAGAGCACCAACCTGAAAGACGACGAAATATTGATGGCGGCTACCAGCCCGGGCGGTACTTCGCATTTCCCCGATCAGGGTTCTATCAATGCTCGCCTCTACGATAACTTTGCCAATGTAGGTGGATTGGGCAACTTTAGCAATACCGAATTAGCGAAGGCCTTGGCAGGAAAGAAAGTGAGTGTCAGTCCTACAATCGACCTTACAAGTGAAGGTTTCTCCGGCAACTCTAATGTGAAGGACTTCGAGACCATGCTGCAACTTATCTATCTCAATTTTACGGCTCCACGTATGGATGAGGATGCCTCTAAGTCGATGGTGACCCGCCTCAAATCGCAATTGGAGGCTATGGATGCCGACCCCGATATGGAATTTCAGTATAAGTTGCCCGAAGTGATGTATAAAGATCCGTCGCACAATGCTTTCCCAAGGGCATACGAAATGGACAATGTTAATTATCAAACCATTATGGATTTCCGTAAAGACCGCTATGCCGATGCAAGCGACTTTACCTTTACCTTCGTAGGCAATATCAATGTAGAAGAAGCCAAAGAGATGATTGCGCTTTATCTGGGATCGCTTCCTTCAATCAATCGCAACGAATCTTTTGTGCCTGTCAATGTAGACTATTACTCAGGCATAAACGACCATCTGATAAGCAAAAAGATGGATAATCCGAAAGCTACTGTTTTCAATCTCTTGTGGACCATGCTCGACAATTCGCAGATGAACGAGGTAACGATTGGCTATCTGAACCAGGTATTAGACATCGTTCTTGCTGAAAAGATACGCGAGGAAGAAAGCGGAGTCTACTATATACAAGTCTATGGCGATATATCGGAATATCCGAGCGGAAGAACCGATCTGCTTGTCGTGTTCGAAACCGATCCGGAAAAAGCAAGCTATCTCAACAAAAGAGCATTGGAAGAAATTCAGCATATTGCCGATAATGGCCCCAAAGAAGCCGACTATCTCAAAGCAAAAGAATTTCTGCTGAAAAAGTATGCCGACAACCTGCAGCAGAATGGCTATTGGCGCAATATTATGAACACTTACAACAAGTACGGTAAAGATAATCATACCCGGTATCTTGATATTGCAAACCAAGTTACTCCCGCCGATATACAAGCTATAGCTAAGAAAATAATATCGGCCGGTAATAAAATAGAATTTATATTGACGGGAACGAA
>DAIREI010000166.1:0-4737 GCA_036795675.1 Bacteroidales bacterium | reverse complement strand
TACACCCTCGCACGCCAACACTGTAGACCCTCGATGTCCGACACTGTACACCTTCTAACCCCAAGGGTCTATACCTTTAAAGTCTGCTATCCTATTTTGTCGGCCCGGCAAACCTATTTCGGGTATTCATGAAAGCTATTCTTGGTCTTCGAAAAGCATCATTCAAATATAAACATTAACCATTAATAATTTATAATTAACTGGATCATTTTAAACCTTTCATCCCATTCCAATTCTATACCCATAGTGAAACGACAATTTATACAATTAACTTTACTCATTCAATTAAAAACGAACGTAATCATGAAAAAGGTATTTAAGATAGCTTTATTATTTATGGCTGCGGCCATCTTACCGATAAGCGCATCGGCACAAGACAATGAGAAAACGAAGAAAGAAACAACCGAACAACGGGTTGAGAAACAAGTGGAACAAATGACTCAGGAGCTTAACCTGACTGAAGAGCAACAAGCCCAGGTAAAAGCCATGCAGCTTCGTCATGCCCAAGCACGCGAAGAGCAACAGAAAGCAAGAGACGAACAACGCAAAACAAGAGATGAGCAACGCAAAGAAAAAGACAAAACACGTGAAGAAAACATGGCAAAACGCCAGGCCGAGATGCAGGCAAGAGAGGCCGAACTAAAGGAAATACTTACGCCAGAGCAATATGCCAAATGGGAAGAGACGAAAAAAGAAAAGATGAAAACCCATAGGATGCAAAATCAGCAAAAGGGGATGAAAGCCCGCGAAGACGCCGGCAATGCAAGAATGAAAGAGCATAAGCAATCGCGCAAAATGAATAAAGAAAGCGCAGAGATGAAAAGTGCGAAAAGTGAAAAAAACGAGAAAAACAAGAAAGTAAAACTAAAAAAAGAAGCTAAGACCACAGAAGAAAAAGAATAAAACAGAATAGATAAGACATCATGCGAAGGTTTTTTAGACTGATTTAGGTTATTTTGTAGCCGCCGGAATATTTTTGCCGGCGGCTTTTTATTGCATAAAAGTGTTGAAAACACAAAAAAACATAATATATTTGGCGGTTAGAAATGTTTGTTTTATTTTTGTAGTAGGACAAAGTGTCGGTCGATTAAACTTTAGTCCCGATAATTAGTCTTAATTAATGAATAACCAATTAATAAAAAGATAGGAGATTTACGCGATGAAAACATTAAAATGGATCACTTTGTTAACGATGCTGTTTGTTGTTTTATCGGCAACCGCACAGCACGACACATTTGGAGATGACATCTATGCCAATCCGAACTCGCAGAAAACCGCACAACCCGTAATTGCCGAAACGCCGGCAATTGAATGGGTGGCTCCCGATGAAGCGCCCGTGATACTCGCTTCCACCTCTTCGGTAATAACCGAAAGGGATGTAGACGAATACAACAGGCGATATACTTCTTACGAATATGAAGAAGTAGCTCCCAACGACTCGATAGAATATGTATACGAAGACGGCCAACTGACCGAGCGTATCGTTAAATTTCACGATCCGAGCAAGATAGTCATTGCCGGAGCCGATAACATTAATATTTACTTCGACGGCGAAAACTATGAGATAGATTTTGAAGAGAATGTTCCCATAGGAATATATCCCAATTATTATAACCAATATTATGCTGCACGCAATTACTACGACTCATTTTACGGGCCTTGGTATTGGTACTCATTCTATTGGTGGACCGATTTTTGGTATCCCAGCATGTGGTACGGGTACAGAGGCTATTATAGCTGGTACTCGCCCTGGGGGTGCTATGGTTGGGGACATCACCACCACCATCATCATCACGGATATTATGGCGGATACCATGGCGGATATTACGGCTCGTCGCACAATAATTACGGCGGACGCACTTTGGGTACAGCCAGTGCCAGGCCGGCAGCAAACAGGCCTTCGGGAGCAGCAACGACTCGCAACAGCTCAACACGAAACGGCGACCTGACCAACACCAGGGGCACCAGCACCCGTAGTACTGCCGATGGCGGTAGAATAAGCACCCGCTCAACCACCCGCGAAGGTAGCGTTAGAACTAATACCGCTAATAGCACACGTACACGCGTAGGTTCAACCACTACTACCACCCAACGAAACAACGAGGGCGTACGCAGCTCTAATACGGGCACCTCAACAAGAAGCAATTCTTCTTACACTACCCCGTCAAGCTCGCGTAGCAACTCGGGCAGCTATTCAGGTGGTGCTACCCGTTCGTCCGGCAGTAGCTATTCAGGTGGCAGCAGTAGCCGTTCGTCGGGCAGCAGCTATTCCGGCGGCGGCGGAAGTTCTCGCTCGTCGGGCAGTAGCGGCGGCGGAGGCGGAAGCTCCCGTTCGTCTGGTGGCGGCGGCAGAAGATAAAGTACAATTTGAGCAAATAATCATTTTCAATATTTCAACAACCCACAAAGGGCGTATCAGTTACGCCCTTTATTATAGGCAAATTAGTTATGAAAAGAAATAGGCTACTTATACTGGCATTATGCCTGTGCACGTTTGCATACGGGCAAGGAGAATTAGACGCATATCGCTTGTCGGTTACCGACCTGCAAGGAACAGCAAGAGGACAAGCCATGGGAGGGGCTTTCGGCGCCCTAGGCGGCGACATGACCAGCACCATGATCAACCCTGCCGGCGTGGGCGTTTACCTTTCGTCGGAAATAAGCGGCACCGTCAACTTGGACAACCAACGGAACAACAGCAATTGGAACGGCACGAAAGACAACGAATCGAGCTATAACTTCCGATTGAACAACCTGTCGCTGGTTTATTATTCGCCCATCGGCAACGACCTGCTGAAAAGTATCAACTTTGGGTTTAGCTTTCATCAGCTAAAGAATTTCCACAACAAATACCGGGTAAGCAGCAATCGATCATCGCTATCGCTCACAGACTATATCTCAAACATGTCGTATGGGGTAGATCCCGATGTATTGGCCGGCAAAGATCCGTATGCTAAAGACGTCCCCTGGTTAACCACCTTGGGCTGGAACGGCTATATTATCGACGACTTTATAAACAGTTCGGGCGACAATGAGTACAGACCCGCAATACTGGAAGAAGGAGAAACCGTAAACGGCAGCTTGTTTACCGAAGAGAAAGGCTATGTGTACGCCTACGACTTTACCCTCGGGTTTAACTTCGGCCATAAGCTCTATTGGGGGGCTACCTTTGCCCTTACCGACATCGATTATACTTCCAACTCGTATTACACCGAAGACTACGAGAAAGGAGGATCATTCACTCTGGAGAATAATTTCATCACCGAAGGATCGGGCTATCAACTGAAAACCGGACTGATATGGCGCCCTGTGGATGCCTTGCGCTTGGGCGTAAGCTACCACTCCCCTACCTGGTATCACCTGACCGATTATTATAAGGCCTGGCTGGATACTGATTTTGGCACTCCGGGAGCTGAAACCCCCGACGACGGGCGCAACTCTTACCGCCTGCAAACGCCCTACAGCTGGACGTTTAGCGCAGCCCGAGTTATCGGCACAAAAGCCATCATAAGCGTAGATGTTGAGTTGAAGGATTACACTACCATGAACCTTCAAGATCGCGACGGCTACAACTATATCGCTCAGAACGACTATATCGATCAGGATTTTAAGTTGGCCACCACTTTCCGCATAGGGGCAGAATACCGCTTCACGCCCCAATTCTCATTCCGTCTGGGTTATGCCGGCGTAGGCAGTCCCTACACTGCCGACCTGAAGAACGACAATTTACCGCCCGCCCTGATAGGTACAATCCCGCACTACATCATCGATGGCGGCGCGCATCATTTTACCGGAGGGCTGGGATACCGGATTACGCCCCAGTTCTATATCGACCTGGCATTCGTGCATCGCAGGCAAAGCAACGACCTCTATTTCTTCCCATCACTGTATGAGGAAGCAAACGGGGTGTACAAGAAGATAAGCGAATCGAAACCGGCGACCCTGGAGGCCATCACCAATCGCGGTTTACTTACTATAGGATATAAATTCTGACAACCATTAATGCCGCTTTTTATTGCATAAATGCACTTTTTTAACCAAATGTTTGGTTATTAAACAAGAATTTATTTACTTTGTCCCGAATAAACATATATTTTTAATCTAAAACACGTATTGCCTATAAGCAGAACATTACTCTATTTACCAACTTAGGAACAAGTAATGATTGATTTGAAAAGGATGACCGACGAGCAGTTGGTCGAAGCTTATGCACAAGGTAATAACATTGCATTTGATACTTTACTGAACAGACATAAGAATAACGTATATTCTTATATTTACTTTATTGTTCACAACCGTGAGCTGGCAGAAGACATCTTCCAAGAGACTTTTGTCAAGGCTATCACCACCATCAAACAAGGCCGCTATACCGAGTCGGGCAAGTTCCGCGCTTGGATCAACCGCATTGCCCATAACCTGATTATCGACAACTACCGTCAGGAGAAGAACGAACAGACCATCTCGAACGACGAATGCGAGGTAGACCTGTTCAACAACGTAAAGCTGGCCAACGGCAATATAGAAGACGAAATAGTGAAGGAGCAGATTCTGTCGGACGTGAAGAAGCTCATCACCTACCTGCCCGACAACCAGAGGGAAGTGCTGGTGTTGCGCTACTATCAGGATTTGAGCTTCAAAGAGATAGCCGAAATTACGGGAGTTAGCATCAATACAGCCCTGGGGCGTATGCGCTACGCCATCCTCAACATGAGGAAAATGGCCGAAGAAAAAAATATG
>DAIREI010000165.1:0-4748 GCA_036795675.1 Bacteroidales bacterium | reverse complement strand
GCAACAAACTTGTCGTTACCGACGAAGGAAAAAAAGAAGCTACCGCATTACTTTCAACCGAATAAAATAAAAATGCCAATGCAAAAGGAAAAACCATCATCGTTTCTACGGTAAGTGCCGGCATAGACTCGAGGTTGGCTTTCTTTTTCAACAACCCGTATAAACCAAAAGAGATGGCAAGGGCTATTGATATCCAAGGAAATTTGCCATAGCTGATGGTAAAGTACACAACACCGATAAGAGCTAGCACAACAGCAATTTTTTGCATAGTTGCCAATCGCTCTTTTAGAAACACATAACCCAAGAAAACATTTACCAAAGGGTTGATGTAGTAACCCAAACCGGCCTCGACAATATGGTTAGTCGCTACTGCATAGATATATATCCCCCAGTTGGCACTAATAATAAACCCCGCCAAACCCAGCCTCAACAAAAGCTTGGGCTGTTTTATGTAACTAATAAATGTTTGCCGGTTGGTAAGAAGCACCCAGGTAAGAAGAAAGACAAACGACCATACTATGCGATGAGCCAGCACGTTGATTGCGGGCACTCCGGCAATGGCTTTCCAAAAGATGGGGAAAAGGCCCCAAGCCACATAACAAGCCAAGGCATAGGCAATACCCTGGTTATAGCTTATCTTTTTATGATTGGATGCCATCATTTATCCCTGTGTTGAATATTGTAAGACAGAATCAAAACTCCGAACTGAAGTGGAACCGTATCTCGGGGAAGTCTTGTTGCGCCATCTGCAGCACATAAGCCGAGTCGGCCATGAATACGTCGCGGCCGTCTTTGTCGAGCGCCATGTATTGGTGCTTGCGCCGCTTGAAGTTGTCTAAGGCTTCTTGCGAATCACTCTCTATCCAGCAGGCTTTGTACATGTGCAGGTTTTCCCAACGGCATTGGGCGCCGTACTCGTGTAGCAAGCGATACTGAATCACTTCGAACTGCAACTGTCCTACCGTTCCGATTATCTTGCGGCCGTTGAACTGACTGGTGAATAGCTGTGCCACCCCTTCGTCCATCAATTGGTCGATACCTTTGTTTAGTTGCTTAGACTTCATCGGGTCAGCATTCTCTATGTACTTAAACATCTCGGGTGAGAAGCTGGGCAGGCCTTTGAAGTGCAAGTTTTCGCCCGACGTGATGGTGTCGCCTATCTTGAAATTGCCCGTATCGGGTATACCGATGATATCGCCTGCGTAAGCCTCGTCGACCGTCTCCTTCTTCTGCGCCATAAAGGCGGTGGCCGAGGTAAATTTCATCATCTTGCCTAAGCGCACATGCTTGTAGTTGTTGTTGCGCTCGAACTTGCCCGAACATATCTTGAGAAAAGCGATACAACTGCGGTGGTTGGGGTCCATATTGGCGTGAATCTTAAAGATAAAGCCCGACATGGGGTCTTCGGGGTAAACGATATGCTCAACCGCCTGCACGGGGCGAGGCGAAGGAGCAATGCGCACAAAGCAATCTAAGAGTTCTTTCACCCCGAAGTTGTTTAATGCCGAACCGAAAAAGACGGGGGCAATATCGCCTTTCAGGTAGGTATCGGTATCGAATTCGGGATAAACGCCGGCTATCAGCTCAATGTCGGCGCGGAGTTGCGTCACATCATTGCCGCTTATATACTGCTCCAATTCGGGGCCTGTAATGTCCTTTATCTCTACCGACTCGGTCACGGTCTGCTTGCTCGGCGTGTAAAGGTTGAGCTTCTCTTCATATATATTGTACACCCCCTTGAAGCGCGTGCCTTGATTGATAGGCCAACTGAGCGGGTGCACGTTTATCTTCAGTTCTTGTTCCAATTCGTCGAGCAGATCGAAGGGGTCAAGCCCGTCGCGGTCGAGCTTATTCACGAATATCATCACGGGCGTTTTGCGCATCCGGCAAACTTCCATCAGCTTACGGGTTTGTGCCTCCACCCCTTTGGCTATATCCACCACAATAATTACGCTGTCCACCGCCGTAAGCGTGCGATAAGTATCCTCAGCAAAGTCTTGGTGACCGGGCGTATCGAGGATATTAATCTTATAATTCTCATAATCGAAGCCCATCACCGAAGTGGCGACCGAGATACCGCGTTGCTTCTCAATCTCCATCCAGTCTGATGTGGCCGTTTTTCTTATCTTGTTCGATTTTACCGCACCTGCCACATGAATGGCTCCCCCAAAGAGCAACAGCTTTTCGGTTAAAGTGGTTTTACCTGCGTCGGGGTGTGATACGATGGCGAAGGTGCGTCGCCGTTGAATTTCATTATTTAGTTCACTCATAGTTTATCAATACAGCGTTCCAGCGATTCCTCCCATCGGGGAATGCGGATGCTGAAGGTTTGTTTTATTTTCGATTTATCTAATACACTATACATCGGGCGGGCGGCTTTGGTCGGGTAAGCCGAAGTGGGGATGGGACAGACCCGGCAATCCGGGTTTTTCAACTCCATTATCTTAGCCGCGAAGTCCGCCCAGGTGGTTTCGCCCTCGTTGCTGTAATGGTAAATTCCCGACAGGAAAGTATTCTTTTCTTCCGAGAAAATTATAATATCCATTATCGCGGCAGCTAAGTCGGCAGCATAGGTAGGCGTACCCTGTTGGTCGCTCACCACGTTGATGCTTTCCTTTTCGTTGCCCAACCGTATCATGGTCTTTACAAAGTTAGTGCCAAAAGCGGAGTAGAGCCAAGCTGTACGGATGATAATGCTATCGGGCAGTATCTGTATCAGTCGTTGCTCTCCCTCCAACTTCGACTTGCCGTATACCGATGCCGGATTGGTCTCGTCTGTCTCTTTCAAGGGTCCGGAGCCTGTCCCCGGGAAGACATAATCGGTAGAGATATGGATGATGCGCGCTTTGCCCAAGGCTGCTTCGGCCAGATTAGCCACCGCTTCGGAGTTGATTTTGTAACACAACTCCACTTCTTCTTCGGCACGGTCGACTGCCGTATAGGCGGCGCAATTTACGATATAATCGATGGCATTATCGTTTACAAATCGGGCAACAGCTTCTTTATCAGTCACATTGAGCGTATCAATATCAGTAAAATAGAAGCTAAACGCAGAATATTGGGTAGCTATTAAGCGTATTTCATTGCCCAATTGCCCATTTATTCCCGTAATGAGGATGCGTTTCGACATATTTTCGTAAATTTGTGCAAAAGTACGAAATTATTATGATACACTATCAATTATTGAACTGCGGGTTCTTTCATGCCGATGGAGGAGCCATGTTTGGAGCCATACCTAAGGCGGCTTGGAGCCACCGGGTAATTACAGATGAACAAAACCGATGCCGTATGGGAATGAACTGCGTATTGGCCTGGACTGACGACCGGGTAATACTTATCGATACCGGAGTAGGTACAAAGTCGCTGGAAGAGTTAATCTACTATGATTTCAGAGACACCAAAGACATCCGCGACCTAGTAATTGAGGCCGGATTCAAGCCGGAAGAGGTAACCGATGTCATTCTCACACACTTGCATTTCGACCATTGCGGGGGTTGCTCCTACTTAGACAAAGACGGCGAACTAATGGTTTCCTTCCCCAATGCCCGCCACTACGTAGGAAAGAAACAATGGGAAAACTATATGAATCCCAACCAATTGGAGGCTAAATCGTTTCGGCAAAAAGACATGAAGCCCGTTCATTCATCGGGACTACTACAGTTGGTGGAAGAAGACCTCGAACTCTTTCCCGGCTTTCGCATCGAGCTTTACGATGGCCACACATACGACCAACTCGCCGTAATATTCGATACCGAAGACCGGCATTTAGTCGTCCCGGGCGATGTTATCCCTACCCGATACCACCAGTCCGACATTTGGATATCGGCTTACGACATCGAGCCGCTGCAATCGCTTCGCAGCAAACAAGCATTAAAAAAGAAATATCCACGAGATCAGTACACCTATATCTTCTTTCATGATATAATTCAATAATTTTTTTCAACTTTTTACCGAAAAGTTTTGTTTATTCAAAACAAATGCTTTCCTTTGCCGAACCTAACAGATTTGTTAAACTATATTGATAAATATAGATGTTAACAATAAGTATTTACATATCATGCAAAAAAAGAAAGACTTAACAACCGAACAGAAGATACTTGAAGTAGCCGAAAAGCTCTTCCTCGATAAAGGATTCGCAGCCACGTCTACTACCGAAATTGCTAAGAAAGCCGGTTGCAATCATGCCATGCTTCACTACTATTTCCGAACGAAAGAGAAACTCTTCCAAAAGATTTTTGAGAATAAGATCGGTTTGTTTGCCCAGGCCTTTCTGGAACCAGGCAATCCGGAAGACGACTTCGAAACCAACCTGAGACGCAGGGTTAGCGCTCATTTTGATATGATACGGAACAATCCCAAACTCCCCTTGCTGATACTGACCGAAATGGCTTCAAATCCCGAGCGGATTGCCTTGCTAAGGGAAAGTTTGGGCAGTTTTCCCGATAAACTATTCGAGAGTCTCAACAAAGACTTGGAAAAAGAGATAGAGAAAGGAACCATTCGTCCCGTTTCGGGACGAAATCTGCTGATGAATATCCTGTCGCTCAACGCTTTCTTCTTCGCCTCGCTACCCGTCTTTTCATTGATGTTAGGGATGCCAAAAGGAGATACTAAAGCATTTATCGAGCAAAGACGAGAAGAGATAACAGAAACGATAATACACAGTTTGAAACCCTAATATATTAAGGAATGAAAACATTGTCAAACCTCAACACATTGCCCCTAAATCCCCTGAAGGGGACTTACGG
>DAIREI010000164.1:0-4751 GCA_036795675.1 Bacteroidales bacterium | reverse complement strand
CCTTGGGAGGGGGGGTTGGGGGAGGTGTTTAATTCTCAATTGTTAATGTGTCCGCCGGGTTGGTATTCGCCACTTTCCACGTCTGCATGCTGGTGGTAAGCAGAGTGATCAACAGGGCAAGCATCCCGACCAGCAGGAAAACGCCGATGCTGAGTGAAATATGCACGGTGTATTCGTTCAACCAACGTTGCAAAGCAAACCAAGCGATGGGGCAGGCGATGACGAAGGCCACCAGCACCCAAATCACAAAGTCTTTGTTGAGGAGCAAGAGCAGGTCTTTCAAGGTTGCCCCGTTCACCTTTCGCAGGGCAATCTCGCGGATGCGGCGCTGGGTGGCGTAGTAGGCCATGGCAAACAGCCCTGCAATGCTGATGACGAAAGTAATGAGCATGGCATAGCCTAGCACATTGCCGGCATTCATCTCCGAAGTGTACAACTCCTTATACGTGTCGTCTAAGAAATGATATTCGAAAGGATAGTCGGGATTCGTTTTCTTCCATTCCCGCTCGATGACAGAGATGGCGCGCTGGGGGTCGCCGGTTACTTTGAAGAACAGCACAGCACTCCAGTAGTTATCGGGGAGTTTCATATATACCTGCGGATGCACCTCATTATGGAAAGAGTTTACCATCAGGTCTTTTATTACGCCCTTGATAACCACGCGATTTTCGTTAAGAACCACCACCTCTCCGATGGGATGCTCCAAGCCCAAGGTTTTCACTGCCCTTTCGTTTAATACAATGGGCTGTATATCTCCTTCGCTTTCCAAGTAGAAAGGATTTTCGCCCTTCGCCATTTTGATATGCATAAAGTCGAAATAGTTCGCTTCCACATTGTTCACCTCTATCACCATCTGTTCCGCTTCGGCCAAATCCTTCTTGATAGGCCAGCCCTGCCTCCAATCCATCGGAAGGGAGTTCTTGCGCGTCACATTGGCGATAGACGGCTCCTTCATCATTTCGTCGCGGAAGAGATTGAAGTTGTTCCTGCCAAACTCCCCTTTGCTCTCTACATAAAGCACATTCTCTTTATCGAAACCCAAATCTTGCGCAATGACGAAATCGACCTGCCTATGCATGAAAAAGACCACGATAAGCAAAGCGATGGAAGCCGTGAACTGCACGATGAGCAGGCTCTTCTGAAAGACAGATACTCGCTTCCCCCTGAATTTACCTGCAATGGTCTCGATGGGATTGAAGCGGGTGAGGTAGAAGGCGGGGAAAGTGCCTGCCGTGACAACCGTAAAGAGAAAGACAAGAAGAAGGAAAACGTACAGCACGGGCGATGCCGGGTCGATCACCAATTGCGATTGGGTGAAGCTGTTGAAGAGCGGCATGGACAGATAAGCCAGGAACAGCCCTACCGCTACAGCAATGAAGGCATAGCAGGCCGTTTCGAGGAAAAACGTGCCGACCAGGCTGTTCTTGTCTGCGCCCTGCGTCTTCTTTATCCCTATGGCCCGCGCCCGGATAAAGGAAGTAGAGACGAAAAGGTTGGCAAAGTTGATGCAAGAGATAATGAGGATGATCAATGCCACGAGGATAAAGACGTAAACCAGCGATTTGTTGCCTTTTGTCAGCGGGTCGAACAAGAATCCCTGGCTGAAGTGGACTTGGCTGAGAGGTTCCAACTCATACTCCGGATGGAGAGGCTCAAACATGGCTATCGCCCTCAGCATACTCGCTTTTAATTGATTGCTTACGGTTGGCAAGTCTGCTTTGTTTCTTATCTTGAAGAAAGTAACATAGCCGTCGTTGTTACCCCACTCATCATTAACCATCCAGCTGAAGAAAGCCGTGACGATATCCGATTGAATGCTTGAATTGGAAGGCATATTTTTCATGATGCCGCTCACGGTATGGGCTTCGCCGTATATTTCTATGTGCTTCCCTATCGGGTCTTGGCCGGGGAAGTATTGCTTGGCCGCATCTTCGCTCAGCACCACCTTGTCGGGCGCATCCAGCACTGTCGCCGGATCACCCTCTTTCAGTTCGAAAGTGAAGAAGCTGAAGAAATCGTCATCGACGGATATCATCTTTGTATCCGGATACACTTTCTCGTTTATCCTGATATCCATCCAATTATCCATCACCCGGCACAATGCTTCAATCTGGGGCAGGGTTTCCCGGGCCTCTTCCCCCATGGGCTTGAATACGCCACCAGTCTTCGTGCGTGTGTTGTTGAAGTCCACATGCTGCACCACCCGGTAGGTAATGTCCTTGTCTTTATGGAAAGTATCAAAACTCAATTCGTTGATGGCCCACAGCCCCACCACTATGGCGACCATAATGCCAAGGCTGAGGCTGCAAATATTCAGCGTGCCTACCACCTTTTGCTTTCTAAAATTCCGGATAAACTCTTTCATTGTTTACTGATTACTGTTAATTGAACTTGCCGGGTTTCTCGACAGCACCCACAGCGTTACTCCCGAAGTGGTGAGCAGGGCGATGATGCACTGCGCCACTATAGGCAGAGCAAAGATAGTCCAATCGACTGAAACGTGGTTGGTGTAATTGTATAATACCTCTCTAATCAGATACCAGGCTATGGGGGTGGCAAATACGGCGGCTATGCCTATCCACTTGAGTATGCTGAGCGACAGCAGGCGGAATACCGAGCCTTTCTCTGCCCCATGGATGCGGCGGATGGCTATCTCCTTCGTCCGGCGTATGGAGCTATAGAGGTGGATGGCCAGCAAGCCCAGCATGGCAATGAAGATGGAGAGAGCAGCGGCAATGGATAAAACCTTATTGTACTGCTTTATCTCGGAAATCTTGCCATTGTATATGTCGGTGCTCCATTCGGGGGCTGTCATAAATTGCGAATCGAACCGGCGAAGCACGACCAGCGTAGCCTCTTCGGCCTGCTTGCGGTCTACCCCTTCGTTGAAGCGGATATTAATCAGAGAGGGATTGAAGATGCGCCTCAATACAACGGGCTCTATTCCCAATAGGGGGTTGCCATAGTAGAAGTCTTTTACCACGCCTGTGAGTTTGGCTTCGCCGAAGAAGTCGTAGGTCGTCTCTAACGGGTCTTTCACGCCTAACATCTTCACGGCTGCCTCGTTCAAGATAATCATCCGTATGCTGTCGGGGTCGTTCTCGTTCCAGAAGCGTCCTTCTACCAGCTCCAACTCCATCAGCTCGGGGAAGCCGGTCTCTACCCGGTACTCGTTGATGGCTCGGGTTTCATCCCTATTCTCCCAAGTCGCGATAATCTGCCCGCTATAACCGTCGCTGAAAAGATGATGCGAGCCAGCCACCGAATGGACAATGGGAAGCTTCTGCAACTCTTCCTTCACGGCAGGGAAGCTTTGTACCAGCGAGCTGTTGCTCATCACGGTCATCACCTGGTTGGGATTGTATCCCAAAGGCATCTTTTCTAAGTAAGAGGTCTGCTTGTACATGATCAGTATGCAAGACATCAATATGATGGACAGTATCGACTGGAATATCACGATGCCTGCCGTCTGTTGTCGCTTGGAGAGCTTAATCCTTCGGCCGAGAATCTCTAACGGGGTAAACTTACTCAAATAGAAAGCAGGATAGAAAGCAGAGCATACCACCGTGATAATAAACAAGACCAAGATAGAGAGTATGAACAGTGGCGACGCCAACTGCTTCAGGTCAATCAGCGGAATGACGTAGTTAATGCACAGCAGCGCGAGGAAGAAACCAAATACAAAGGCGATAAACACAATAATCGATACCTCGCCGAAGAACTGGCGGATGATGTCGGAGATTTGCCCGCCGTTGGTCTTGCGGATGGCTATCTCGTTCATCCGCAGTTCGCCTTGCGAGATATAGAGGTTGATGAAGTTGGTAATGGCCAATACCAAGATAAGCAAGGCCAAAATAGTCATTACCCATATATACATCACATCGCCTTTCTTGTTTAGGTTATACGGCGCTTTGCTATTCAGATAGACATCATCCAGCATCTCGGTCTTGCCATAGGCCTCTCTCCCTGTACGCTCGCCCCAAGGTTCGAGCAAGGTGGTGTATTCCTTCTCAATGGCCTCGCGCGTGGCCGGGATGGAAGCATCTTTCTTTATCAGGTAATAAGTATGGTATTCCAATCCGCCCCCGGTATCTTTGAACCATGGATTGCAATTGATATTAACTAATATATCGAATTGGAAGTGCGTATTCTTTGGCAGTTCCTCCACCACGGCAGTGACAGTGAATTCTATATCATAAGCCGTTATCGTCTTATTCATAGCTTGTTCCACTCCGCCGAAGATGGCCTCGGCCTGCTGGCGTGTTATTACTGAGGAGGTGGGAAACGACAAAGCGGCAACAGGCGTTCCTTCAAGAAACTTGAGTTGGAACACTTGGGTAAACTCTGGCTCCACCGCCAAAGTCCTTACTCTTACAAAACGTTTGTCATCGTACTTCACCTCTATATTGTACAAATCGTATACCTCTACTGCCGCTTCTATGCCCGGCACTTTAGGGGGCACTTCGCTGTAAGCCTTTAGCAGGTTGATGGGATAGTAGGTTCTTTCACCCTCCTTCTCGGCCACGGTCAGTAACCTGACGATGCGGTCGCGGTTCTTGAAATGCTTGTCGAAGCTCAGTTGGTCGACTACATACAAAACCAGCATGATAGACACAGCCAAGCCGATGGATAAGCCGATGATGTTTATCCACAGGAAGAACTTGGTACGTTTGTAAGACTTGAAGATGTTCATGTTATATCGTTTATCACCTCCCCCCGGCCCCCTCCCAAGGAGGGGGAGTTGAGCGAGG
>DAIREI010000163.1:0-4755 GCA_036795675.1 Bacteroidales bacterium | reverse complement strand
AGCACCATTCATAACTCATAATTTATAATTCATAATTCTTTTTTTCGTACCTTTGCAGCCAATTTTAATAGGACATCGTTTATTTTAATGCAGAAGATTAGAAATATCGCCATTATCGCGCACGTCGATCATGGCAAAACCACCCTTGTAGATAAGATGCTTCTGGCCGGAAAGCTTTTTCGCGACGACAAAGCCGACCTCGACCAATTCCTTGACAGTAACGACCTCGAACGCGAACGGGGTATTACCATTCTTGCCAAGAATGTTTCCATCAATTATAAAGGATATAAGATCAATATTATCGACACGCCGGGGCACGCCGACTTTGGCGGCGAGGTAGAACGCGTACTCAACATGGCCGATGGCGTATTGCTGTTGGTCGACGCCTTCGAAGGCCCCATGCCGCAAACACGCTTTGTATTGCAGAAAGCCATTGCGCTGGGAAAGAAACCCGTTGTAGTAATTAACAAGGTAGATAAACCCAACTGCCGCCCCGAAGAGGTGCAGGAGATGGTGTTCGACCTCATGTTCAACCTCGAAGCCACAGAAGACCAGCTCGACTTTGCCACCATCTACGGATCGGCCAAGCAAGGCTGGATGTCGGACGACTGGAAGAAACCATCGGAGAATATCTTTCCTTTGCTCGATGCCATCATCGAACATATACCCGAGCCTAAAACCCTTAAGGGGCTGCCTCAGATGCAAATTACATCGCTCGATTATTCCAACTATGTGGGGCGTATTGCCGTGGGGCGGGTACATCGCGGCGAACTGCGCGAAGGAATGGATGTAGCGCTCTGCAAGCGCGACGGTACCATCAATAAAACACGTATCAAAGAGTTGAATGTATTTGAAGGACTGGGACGAAGCAAAGTCAAGTCTGTAAGCTCGGGCGATATCTGTGCCATTATCGGGATTGATAACTTCGAAATCGGCGATACCATAACCGATGTGGAGACTCCCGAACCGCTGCCTCCCATTGCCATAGACGAGCCGACCATGTCAATGCTTTTCACTATTAACGATTCGCCGTTCTTCGGCAAAGACGGTAAATACGTCACTTCACGCCATATCTACGAACGCCTGATGCGTGAGTTGGACAGAAACCTGGCCTTGCGTGTAGAACCTTCCGAATCGGCCGATGCCTGGATTGTCTTCGGCCGGGGCGTATTGCATCTCTCCATATTAATAGAGACTATGCGTCGCGAAGGCTATGAACTGCAAGTAGGGCAGCCGCAAGTAATCATCAAAGAAAAGGGTGGGGTAAAGCTGGAGCCGGTAGAACAGTTGACCATCAACTTACCCGAAGAGTCGTCGAGCCGTATCATAGATATGGTAACGAAGCGCAAGGGCGAAATGCAAACCATGGAGCGTAAAGGTGACCGTATCCACCTCGAATTTATCATTCCCTCACGCGGTATTATCGGCTTGACCAATCAAGTGCTGACCGTGTCGGCAGGTGAAGCCATCATGGCGCACCGCTTCCTCGAATACCAACCTTGGAAAGGCGACATAGAGAAACGCCAAAACGGCTCCATCATCGCTATGGAAACAGGCAACGCTTTTGCCTATGCTATTGATAAGTTGCAAGATAGGGGGCGCTTCTTCATCCATCCCCAAACCGATGTCTATGCCGGACAAATAGTGGGCGAGCACAGCAAAGAGGGCGACTTGGTGGTGAACGTAACCAAATCGAAGAAACTAACAAACGTCCGCGCCTCGGGTAGTGACGAAAAAGTAAAACTCATACCGCCTATTATCTTCAGCCTCGAACAAGCATTGGAGTACATCAAAGAAGACGAATACGTAGAACTAACACCCAACTCCATCCGCCTGCGCAAGATTATCCTGGACGAAAACGAGAGGAAAAGAAGCAAGAAATAAACACTTCTTCGCCAAATGGCACGCGGATAACACGGATTAGGCGGATTAACGCGGATTTTAATCGCCCCCAACCCCCTGAAGGGGGCTTTTGAATGTCTGCGTCTTAGGAAGTCCCCTTCAGGGGATTTAGGGGCAAGACAATGATGGAGAATAATTATCCGTGCTAATCCGTCCAATCCGTGTTCATCTGTGTGCCATCAAACCCGCTTTGATTTGGGTGCCGGTTCTTTGAAGAATATAGCAAACAGCACACCTATTACTGCAGCATATCCGGCGAAGATAAACCAACAAGTAGGCCATTGGGTCACACCGTTTATGGTGAAGTGATTGATTACCCAAGCAGCGCCATAGTTGCCGATAATTGCTCCCATGCCGTTGGTTACCATCATAAACAATCCCTGTGCGCTGGCACGATACTTTTCGGGTGTTTCTTGCTCAACAAACAACGAACCGGATATATTGAAGAAGTCGAAAGCCATCCCGTAAATAATCATCGAGAGGGTAAGCCACACCATACCCAATCCTTCGGGCGAGCCGATGCCGAACAGCCCAAAGCGTAATACCCAGGCTCCCAGGCTCATCAGCATAACGGTTTTAATGCCGAAGCGACGCAAGAAGAAAGGGATAGCCAATATAAACAAGGCTTCCGATATTTGGGAGATGGAAAGGAATATATTGCTGTACTTTACGGCAAACGAATCGGGGTAAGCTTCGTTGAAACTACCCAGGAAAGCGCTTCCATAGGAGTTAGTTATCTGCAAGCAAATGCCCAATAATATGGCAAAGCCGAAGAATAGCGCCATCTTCTTTTCCTTGAGTAATACCAAGGCATCCAATCCCAACTTCGAGATATGCGAATCGCCCTTTTTGGCCCGGGTAGGAGGGGAGGGGGGAAGGGTAAAAGCATAGAAGCCAAGAAATAAAGCAGCCCCCGAAGCCAGCAACAACTGACTTGGGCTAAGTGTCCAGCCCAACAGGTTAACCACCCACATAGCCACAATAAAGCCCACCGTACCCAACGAACGTATGGGCGGGAAATCTTTAATGGTATCCATCCGGTTTTTGGCCATCACGCTGTAACAAATGGAATAGCTCAGCCCGATAGTAGGCATAAACACCAGCGCATTGAGGAACATAAAAAAATAGAGCTGATTAAAGCTCGTTGCCCGCGAGGCCATAAAAAGGAAGCAAGCGCCAAGCAGGTGCAGGATACCGAAGAGCCGTTCGGAATTGACCCAGCGGTCGGCTATGATACCCACTATAGTCGGCATAATGAGCGAGGCAATCCCGGCCGTGGCAAACAAGGCGCCGATATGGTCTTGCATGCCCATCGAAGCCATATAACCCCCAAAGGAAATAAGCCATGAACCCCAAATAAAGAACTCGGTGAATTGCAGTATTGTCAGACGAAGTTTGATATGTTTCATACGATTTAGTTAAGTAAGGCAAAGGTAATCGATTTTTTCATTTCTACGGCCAAATTAATCTCATATTCATATTTATTTCGTACATTTGCATCCTCCAAATTTATTTCTGTCCTGTGGTGTAATGGTAGCACATCAGATTCTGGCTCTGCTTGTTCGGGTTCGAGTCCTGACAGGACAACAGGTTCGGAAAGCCAAATAAAGCAAATCCCTGAAATTGAACGATTTCGGGGATTGTTGCTTTAAAGCGGGGGTACTACATGCAATTCATATCTACAAGTTCCCGCTTGATTTTAATTCGTTTTATTCCTCCCCGCTCGCCCGAGATATAGTAGTGTTGGGCATACTCATTGGATATGGTTTTCACGAAAGCTTCGCGAATGCGAGATAATTTTTCGTTGATTGAATTGTCGGTGGGCATACATAGCCTGTCGATGCTTTGATTAATGCTTTCAAAACTTTCTCGATAGGAGATTTGCTTATAGATATTTGTCAACTCGCGTTTATGGTCGGACATATATTTGAGAGATATACCTTCGCGATGGCGTAAAAACAATAAATATAAGGCTTTGGGCAGGGGCGTCATTTTTATTTCCTTATCATTGTAATCGGGCAGCCATATCCGATAATCCCGGTCAATAACTAAGCGGCTCAAGTTATTGGGCTGCTTCTTTGGCTTTTGTGGCTGCTCATTTAGCCCTGCTCCAATCTCTTTAAGGAGGATTTCATAAATACCCAATTCTTGAAGTTCCTCTCTCCTACTTATTATTTTCTCCAAAACATTTTCTTCCTGTTTGGGTTCAATCTCTTCAGGAGCAGCATCAGGATATTTGGAGAAATAAGCATGGCATTGCTCTTCTATGGATTGCCTGCCGGATAAATCAAAAGCCATATAGTCTGAGAAAGCATTGTCGGCAAAGCGAATTAGCCCCGGAGACATTCCGCCTACATAGCCCAACTTAGGAAGCAGGTAATTAGTAAAGAAAGGCGTAGTAAAGTAATCCAGCTTGGGCGAACCGATTACCGGCTCTTTTGAGAAAGGGAAATAGTATTGAACTAATTCCTCAAACCGATTGCCCGATGAAGATATATCTTTGAAAATCTTGGGAATATATACAAACTCCAAACCTTTCTTCTGCGCCATAACCTGCACAGTATCCCAATGATGCATGAGGAAATCGTTGATTTCGTCATTATATTCGTTTTCGACATAGATGATTTGGGAGGAAGTGTGCATATATTTTGGATTAAAGTTGTTATTTATTATCCTCTGATTTATTATCATTTTCTTCTGGAAATCGTTTATTTAATGAATCATATACTTCATCCAATACTTTGTCGATTTCAATAAATCTTGAGTTTTTTACTGTTTTCTTCCCATTCTCAGTTGTATACGGGATCATATTTTCTATTCCTAACAAAGAGAATCCTTTATAGTTTTCATTAG
>DAIREI010000162.1:0-4755 GCA_036795675.1 Bacteroidales bacterium | reverse complement strand
TTAGCGGCGATATCTTAAATCTTAGATGTCGTGGCTATGCCACTCCCTTCTCCTTCAAAATTTCTATACCGTGGACTTACGTCCACGGCTACTAAGGTTTTAATGCTAACGCATTATTTAAGTTTTACTCATTGTTTCTTTATTTCATTCGAAAACGAATAAGGGAAGTCCTCCTTATTAATTCCCCTACCCTTGTTGGGCGAATCCGTCATACGGTAATCGATTGTCGCTCCTTCTAATAACATCTTATGTGTAAGGTAATTCTTGGTGTGAGGCTTACCGTTTAGCATCATCGATCCGATATAACGATTGGCCTTGCCGTTATTTTCGGCTAAGATAACCACTTGCTTCCCATTTTCAAAATGTAGCGTTGCTTTTTTGAATAAGGGCGAGCCGATTACATACTCGTCCGTACCGGGGCAAACGGGGTAAAAACCCAAGGCGGAGAAGACATACCAGGCCGAAGTCTGCCCGTTGTCTTCATCGCCGCAATAGCCGTCGGGATGGGGATTGTAGAGTTTATCCATCACCTCGCGCGTCCAATATTGGGCTTTCCAGGGTTTGCCCGAATAGTTGTACAGGTAAATCATGTGCTGCACGGGTTGGTTGCCGTGGGCGTAATTGCCCATGTTCATAATCTGCATCTCGCGTATCTCGTGGATAACGAAGCCGTAATAGCTGTCGTCGAACAAGGGCGGCACATTAAACACCGAGTCCATCATCTGATTAAAACCGTCCTTTCCTCCCATCAGGTCGATAAGCCCTTGCGGGTCGTGGAAGACCGACCAGGTGTAGTGCCAAGAATTGCCTTCGGTGAAAGCGTCGCCCCATTTCAAGGGATTGAAGGGCGACTGAAAGCTTCCGTCGCGGTTCTTGCCCCGCATCAGGTTGTGCGACGGGTCGAAGAGATTACGGTAATTAAAAGCCCGCTGCCCGAATATTTCCACTTCTTCGTCCGGCTTACCTAACTTTTTGCCTAATTGATAAATGCACCAGTCGTCGTAAGCGTACTCGAGCGTGCGGGCTGCATTTTCGTTGATTCCCACGTTGTAGGGCACATAGCCCAGCGTGTTGTAATATTCAAATCCTTTACGCCCCGTAGAGCCGATTTGCGGATGTTCAGCGTTGGCTCCATGCACCACCGCCTGCCAGAGGGTTTCAATGTCGTAACCCCGCAATCCTTTCAGGTAGGCGTCGGCCACCACCGAGGCGGAGTTGTTGCCCACCATGCAATCGCGATGTCCCGGGCTGGCCCATTCGGGCAGGAAGCCGCTCTCTTTGTAAGTGTTGAGCAATCCTTCCTGCATCTTCTCGTTCATCGAGGGATACATCAGGTCCAACAAGGGAAACAGCGAACGGAAAGTATCCCAAAAGCCGGTGTCGGTAAACATATAGCCCGGCAACACCTGTCCGTTGTAGGGGCTGTAATGGACGATTTCATTGCGTGCATTGATTTCGTAAAATGAGCGGGGGAATAATACCGAGCGATAAAGGCAGGAGTAGAAGGTACGTAAATTGTCGATATTGTCATCTTCCACCTCAATCTTGCCCAAGACGGCATTCCATTCCTGCCGGCCTTCTTCTATTACTTCATTCAACGATTTATCTCCCAACTCCCTCAGGTTCAGTTCGGCCTGTTCGTAGCTGATAAATGATGAAGCCACACGGGCGTGTACTTTCTCTCCTTTTTTGGTAGAAAAGCCGATGATGCCGCCGGCATGATTGTCCAAACTTTCTAAACCACCTTCGGTAATGCTGTCCGAAGCCACCGAAGCGGTATAGGTGAACGGTTTATCGAGCAAGATAACAAAGTAGTTCTTGAAATTGTCGGGCACACCGCCGCTGTTTTTGGTAGTGTAGCCTATTATCTTATTTTCTTGGGGAATGATTTTTACATACGAACCCTTGTCGAATGCGTCTATAACGATGTATGAATCAGTATTCTCGGGAAAGGTAAAGCAAAACATAGTCGCGCGTGAAGCAGGCGATAGTTCGGCCGTTACGTCGTGGTCGGCCAGGTAAACCGAGTAGTAATAAGGCTTGGCTATCTCGGCCTTATGCGAAAACCAACTGGCTCGCTCGTCCTCGTTAAACACCGCCTTACCCGTTACGGGCATGATGGCAAACTGCCCATAGTCGTTGATCCAAGGGCTGGGCTGGTGCGTTTGCTTCAATCCCCGTATTTTGTCGGCATCGTAGGTGTAAGTCCAGCCGTCGCCCATCTTACCGGTTTGCGGCGTCCAGAAGTTCATCCCCCACGGGCGGGCAATGGCCGGATAGGTGTTTCCCGTAGAGAGGGAGTGCTTACTTTGGGTTCCCACCAGCGGGTTGACGTATTCGGTATAATCGCGGTCTTGCGCATATAATCCCGGCAGAAAGAACAGGACGATTATAGCAAATAAAATACTCTTTTTCATACTCTTTTGTTTCAATTTTTATTATCTTTGCAACAAAGTAGCCAATAGCTGTTAGCCGGTAGCTGTTAGTGCGAAGCCCTCACACATTGTACACCCTCAAACGCCAACACTGTACACCCTCGAACGTCGACACTGTACACCCTTGCACCTCAAGGGTGTAGACCCTTCAAGTCTTCTTCCCTGTTTCAACCGTCCGGCAAGCCTATTTTGCGAGGTGGTCAAGTCTATTTCGGTTTTTAATGTTTTAGTAAGCAGCCAAAGATACAACTTCTTTGTATTTCTGCAAATAAAATTATCGTCGCTTTTGCTCTGTTACAAGCGAGGACGCTTGCTTCTCGCTCTACGTACATAGTAGAGACGCAATGCATTGCGTCTCTACCGAACGTGAAACATAGTATTCCGTGATGATCTGTTAAATCCGTGTCATCTGCGTGCCATCAGTCCCGTTATCGCGTAAGCACGTAAGGGTCATACTGCTGATAGGCTACATCCTGAAGCGGGCCGCCACCGTAGATATCGTCGATAGTTGAGCCGCCCGACCATTGGATGGGCGACATCTGACGGATGCGGCTGTAGCCGACATTCAAGGTTCTTATCTCGAAACGGCCGCTGCTATTGATATAACCCGTAAGGGCAGGCGCTGCGCCGTCGGTTAGTACAGATGAGCCGGCAGTACTGTAACTGCTGCGGGCCACGTAATCCCACGAGCCGCCGCCTGGGTCTGTTACCGTTTGGGGAAGGTTGATTTCTACCCGTCCGTAGGGGTTGTAATTCATGATGAACGGAAGGTCGTCTTCGGTTTCTCCCCAACCATATACTTTATAGCTTTCGCCGGGTACGTTGGCTTCGATGCGCAGGTTGAAGCGTACGCGGTCGGTCCAATCCCACCAACGGCTGTTGCCGTCTTCCGAGATGTAATAGAACAGGCCTTGTGCCGGTGTGAGCGTCCAATTGCCCAAATAAGATTCGTAGGAGGGGACGAAGGCTTCTCCCGCGGTATCGGTCTTGCTGTAAGTCTTGCCCGTCCACACTACACCGTCGTCGAAGAGGGTGTTGCCCAATTGATTAAACAGCGTAGAATAATCGTACTTGAGGGGTTTTAGGTTGTAGAACATCTGTATCCCGAAGCCTTCGTTGCGCAAGCGCTCTGCATCGGACAGGTTGCAACCGCCACGGTTAGAGCCGCCGTATTCGGAGTAAACATAATCCAGGTTGAAGGCAATAGGCCCGTATTGACTTTTCTGCATCCCCGTCATGCTACTCATGCGCGAAGTACTCCAATTACCATAAAGCCCATAGTAAGCATAATCGAGCAATGTGCCGACACCCACGCCATCAACGCTACCGGCGGCCACATAGTTGCCCCAATCGTAGAAAGAGATAATCTTGTCGGGCATCAACTTACGGCACTCGTACACCAAACGGGCTGCTGCGCCTCCGCCTACGGGCGAAACAAAACCGGGACTAGGAACGTAGTCGTTTATATTGTCCATCTTATTATAGGTCGACCACTCATCGTCGAAGTCGATACCGTCTAATCCGTACACATCTACGTACGACTTCAACTCGCGGGCAAAGTCGGCGGCAGCTTCGTCTGAGAGGTTAGACACACCGGCCTCGTCGTGATTGCCCAATATGGTAAGGCATACTTTCACGCCTTTGGCCTGCAAGGGACGAATGATTTGGTCGGCATTCTTCAGGATATAGGCCACGTTTTCGTTGCAATTGACATAAGCCCGCCCCGTATTGGCGTTGTAGTTGATGTTGGCGGCGAAGATGTTCACCACATCAAAGAAGGGCTTGCCGCTGCCGGCCATGGTGTATTCGCCCACATTTAAGATGTTCTCGTCGTTTACCTCGATGTAAATTACCGACTTAATACCGGTGCCTTTGTCTGAATCGGGCATGGGCGCATAAGGCTTCACCAAGTAGATATAGCTGCTGCTTGCAGCCGATACTTTTGCTCCGCCCACGGTAACGTCGACCGATACGGGAAGGGCGTAGGTTTGACCTACCCCGCCGTTGGAACTTACCGTTATGTCTACAATGTCTGACTTTTTCGACCCTGCCGGGATGCTTATCGTTCCGCCTCCGGCAAAAGAAACCTGCGATGAAGGATAGAGGGAATAGGAAGTTCCGTTGGCTGCATTGTATTCGCCCAGAGCTTCCTCGTCTATCTTAAACTGCACGCTCACCGATTCCGTAGCCGCTTTCGACAACTCGAAGTACAACTGCCCCGAACCGGTTTTATCGCCGAATATCGTAATAATATTCAAATCGCGGGCGCCGGTTACATTCTTCACCGCACCGTACACGCCGTGTATATTATCGTAATTGC
>DAIREI010000161.1:0-4758 GCA_036795675.1 Bacteroidales bacterium | reverse complement strand
TATCCATATCGTAAACAGAATAACCAATACACTAAAGCAGGCGACAAATATCCAAAAGTAGGCAGGGACATTCATCTGCTTTAGATATATAATAATCGGTATGAAAACTAACGGTGCAACAATCCAATTGGCTGCTTTTTCCAGCCTTATCATGATCTTATAGCGGTTGACGAACTGGATGTTTTCAGCAATCTTATTAGATAGGTTTACTTTAGACAAAGGATATACCTTAAACAATTCCCAAATAAAGGAGATCGCGCACAGTACTGCGCTTGCGACAACAATAATGTCCCATAAAGCGTTCCTTCCTCCATATTGGCTGTAACCCCAAGCCAAGATAGGGATTACAATTAGGTAAATACATGTAGCGAATATCTCGTAGTTAATCAGCCGGCTCAGCGACTTCTTTGTCTTTGTCTGCATCATCTCGCTTACAAGCTTCTCGTTAAGCAGTTGGTTTTCTTTCAGCCGTTCGTCCATATTGGCCCAGGCTTTCTTAAAATCGTCCATTTCCATTATTTGATGTTTTTTTATTGGTTCGACATTTTTCTCATTTTCTCTTTCGCCCGCTTCAACTTAGTGGCCACATTGCTGACAGACAGGCCGGTAATGTCTGCTATCTCCTGATAGGACTTCTCCTCCAGATAGAGCAAAACGATTGCCTTTTCGATGGTTTTAAGTTGATGAATAAGCCGGTAAAGCTCCTTGATTTGTTCGTTCATGCTTTCGGGTTCGGGGATGGAATCCTGCAATACAGGCGTTAGCACATCCTTCTCGGGAAGTTTCCGTATCTTTCTCAGTCCCGATATGCAAGTATTGAGCGAGATACGGTAAATCCAGGTAGACAGTGCACACTCGTTCCTGAATTTAGGGAAAGCCGACCAAAGATTGCATACTATTTCCTGATACATATCGGGCAACGGGTTTTCGTCCGACACATAAAACGAACAAACTTTGTAGATAATCCTTTCGTTCTCGCGAATAACGTCCAGAAAGTCTTTGGCTAAATCGGGGTTCTTCATCAACGCTTTTTATCTATTAGTCGCAACAAAGATAGAAAAATGACAGAGAGGAGGGAATAATTTCTATCTTTGCACTATGCAACGCTATTTTATTTATCTTTCGTATAACGGCAAAAACTACTGCGGATGGCAGGTGCAACCCAATGGGGTGACGGTACAGGAAAAGCTGGAAGAGGCGCTGTCGGTCTTGTTGCGGCAGCCGATTGCCGTAACCGGAGCCGGACGAACCGACGCAGGGGTACATGCCCGCTGTATGGCAGCTCATTTCGACTACGAAGGAGAAGCAATTAACGGCGAATGGTTGGTTGGCAAGCTGAATCGCCTCCTGCCCCCCGATATTGCCGTAGACAGGATAGTCCCGGTGAAACCGGATGCCCATGCCCGCTTCGATGCCCTATCGCGCAGCTACAAATACTATATTGGTCACAAGAAAGACCCGTTCAACCGCGAGTTGGTCTATTATATTCCTACTCCGCTCAACTATGACTTGATGAACGAGGCGGCAGCGGTCTTGCCCCATTTTACAGACTTCACCAGTTTCAGTAAGCTGCATACCGATGTTAAGACCAACAATTGCAAGATTGAATATGCCCAATGGACAGAGGAAGCTGACCGTCATGTTTTCACTATCACCGCCGACCGCTTCCTTCGCAACATGGTGAGGGCTATTGTGGGTACGCTTATCGATGTAGGGCGGGGAAAGATTACGGTAGAAGAATTCCACAAAATCATTGAAAGCAAAGATAGAGGAAGAGCCGGAACTTCCGCCCCGGCTCATGCTTTGTTTCTTTATAACATCGTGTATCCCTACAGAATATTTACATGATGCCGCGTTCGCGAAGTTTCAACTGCCAATTCCAAGCTGATTGCAGCGTATCTTCTATGCTCTCTTCGGCTTTCCAGCCCAATACCTTGTTGGAGTAGCCGGCATCGGCCCATACCTTTTCAATATCGCCTTCGCGGCGGCCTATGATTTTGTAAGGCACTTTCACTTTCGTGGCTTTCTCGAAATCATGTATCAGTTCCAGCACCGAGAGGCCTTTACCTGTTCCGATATTGAAATACTCGAGTTTCTCGGTTAATTGGTTCTTCAGCATCCGGTCGAGGGCTCTTACGTGCGCCTTGGCCAGGTCTACCACGTTGATGTAATCGCGAATGCACGAGCCGTCGGGCGTATTGTAGTCGTCGCCGAACACGTTGAGCATCGGGCGTATACCGATAGCCGTTTGCGTGAGGAAAGGGATCAGGTTCTGCGGAACGCCTATGGGCAGCTCGCCGATCTCGGCCGAGGGATGCGCCCCTATAGGATTGAAGTAGCGTAAGATAATGCTGCTGTAAGAAGCGCCTGCATGTATGGCGTCGCGGATAATCTCTTCGTTTATCTGTTTGGTATTGCCGTAGGGCGACAGGGCTTCTTTTATGGGGGCATCTTCCGTTACGGGCAACACGTCGGGCTGGCCGTAAACCGTACACGAGGAAGAGAATACCAAGCCTTCTACGCCGTAAACGGGCATCAGGTCGAGCAGGTTGAGCAGCGAAACGATATTGTTGCGGTAGTAGAGCAGGGGCTTTTGTACCGATTCGCCCACCGCTTTGCTTGCGGCGAAATGAATAATCCCTTTGATGCCGGGATAGTTATCAAACACTGCTTTCATCTTGTCGCCGTCGGTGCAGTCTATCATTTCAAAGGCGGGACGCTGGCCGGTAATTCGCTCAATTCCGTCTATCACATTCGCCTCCGAGTTGGAGAGGTTATCAACGATGATTACTTCATAACCTGCCTGTTGTAGTTCAACGGCCGTATGCGAGCCTATATATCCGGCTCCTCCGGTAATAAGAATTCGAGTTTTCATGGTACAATATATTTAGCGGCAAAGGTAAACAAAAAAGTCGGCAAACGTTATGTTTGCCGACTCAATATATATAGAATCTGGAAGCGTTGATGTGCGCTGCTTTAGGCATATTTCATCAATTCTTCCTTCAGAATGCTCTTGTCCGTCACTCCCGACATCCGCCATACCGGCTCGCCATCCTTAAAGATGATAAACGTAGGAACCGATTGGATGCGATACTTATGCGCCAAGGCTTCGTTCTTGTCTATATCTATCTTCAGTATTCTTCCTTTATCATCTGTTTCCTTGCCCAGTTCTTCTATTACCGGGGTCATCATTTTACACGGGCCGCACCAGGTAGCGAAAAAATCGACCAATACAGGCTTATCGCCGTTAATAATATCTTTAAAGCTTTCCATAATAAAATCCTTTCTTTATTTATTAAATATCCTTTGTACTATAACAATATAGAGAATGAAAAGTTCAAGCCGGCTAATACAGCACTTCCCTGTATTGGGGCACGGCACGGAACATGGCCACGGCAAAAGAGCATTGCGGAATGATTTTCTTGTCGTTGCTTTTGGCATAATCAACCGCCGCTTTCATCATTTTCTTGCCTATGCCTTGCCCTTCAAACAGGGGGCTTACCTCGGTATGGTTGATGGCAAATGTATCGTCATCTTCCCAATAATAAGTCATCTCGCCCACTTCGCGGCCGTTTTCAATTGCTTTGAATACGCCGTTATCTCCTAAATCTTCCTGTACTATTTTCATGATTATCTTTTATTTATCAAAACCGATACTAAGGTGTGTTGAATCGCAATAGGGCTGGTTTTTGCTGTGCCCGCAGCGGCAGAAAGCCACGCCGCATACGCGTTCTTTGGTGCCGTCGCCCTTTTCCACTTCTACGCAGTCGTCGATAACCATCGGCCCGCCTTGGTGGATTTTTACTTTTACCGTTACTTCTTCGTCGCCGTTTTGCTGCGATTTGTTCTTCTCTTTGGTCATATAATACGATAAGGCTCCCGATGGACAACGCTCTACCTGTTTGATAATCCGTTGGGTAGGCGCTCCGTTAATATTCACCCACGGTTTCTTTTTCGGGTCGAACACTTCGGGCAACTCTTTCCAGCAATAAGAGGCGTGTATACACAAAGCCGGCTTCCAGACCACGGTAACTTCGCCGTTGTCGTATTCCCTCACAATTTGTTCTTGATTACTCATTTTGTTTGATGTTTTATTAACCTATATCCTTATAAGGCTTAAGGCGCGAAAAAGTTTAGGGCTTTGCCTATTTTAACAGCATTCGGCATTAAGTCTTTCTTACAGATTACTACAAAAAATCTTAATAATGCCTCTCCCTATCAAACTTATATTATCTTTGTCGCCGAATTATTAAAAGAACAGAACTTATGAACAAACATTTGAAATTATTTTTTATTCTATTCGTATCGAGCATTTGCCTCGGTTTCACTTCATGTAATGATGGCGACGATGTAACGGATCATGCCAAAGAAATTGCAGGCACTTACGTTGGAACAATCTCGGTAATGGAGCAAGAAATCCCCGAAGCAGAGATTGTGATTACCCGCAAAGACGTAAACAAAGTAATCCTTTCCATGGATCAGGACCTTTAAGTAGTCGTAGTTGATGTTGAAGCCGAATCTAACGTATTATTTGCAAACAATATATATGTTGTTGCCGGCGAGACAGAATTTGAATTAGAAGGAGTTAAGATGCCGGTCATCATAGCCGGAACCATCGATAAAAGCGGCAATGCCGACATTAGTATCGCTTTAGGAGTAATCACCGCTGAATTTGACGGCAAGAAGAAATAAGCTGTAAAGTAAAAATCACATTCTATAATTAAGAGTGGAAGTGTCATAAATAATGATGATACTTTC
>DAIREI010000160.1:0-4787 GCA_036795675.1 Bacteroidales bacterium | reverse complement strand
GAATATTATCCTCTGTAGCGTATCAGCTATTGAATTGAAGGGGACAAGATATATATTATTGTCGGGAACATCTTTGAACAATCTTATTTGCTGACTGGCTTGGTCAAAAGAGAGTTTTAGCCCATACATAGCAAGCATATCCGATATTTCTTTCTTTGTGTCGACCAAAGAATTCAGTACAGAAGTAAGATTGCGACCAGTGGTTGGCTGCAGGAACTTGACGTTTGTATTCTCGAATTGGAAAGGAGCGGGAAAGAAATAACTCCTAACATCCTTATTGAGTTTTATAGCTTCATCTGTACTTGTCTGCCTAACCTTCAGCCCGGTCAATTCAACCACAGACTTGCCATTAATAAAACCGTTCAGACGAGTAACATAGCTTGTCCTGTTCGATTGAAACACAAACCGGTCGAAGTCGGTGCTTATCTCTATATCTTGCAACATATCGCCGTTGTAGAACAACTCCGATTCATTTTCACAACGAATAAACTGCTGCAATGATTTATTACTTGTATAACGTGCATAGGGCAAACTGAATGAAGTCAATGCCTCCAATATGTTACTCTTGCCAACATTGGGTCTCCCTATTAACAGATTTATCCTTTTACAATCATCAAGAACAATGTGCTTAATTGATTTGAAGTTCTTTATTTCGATTCGCGTTGTCATAATCTTTTATTTCTTGCTGCTTGTATTACTTCACTTTCGTCGTTTCGTTCTTGGCCCTTTTTATCGATTCGGGGTCGGCGGCGTTTATTCCTCCGTACTCGCTCTTGGCGGGGATAGCCAGGGATGTGCCTACCGATACCACATTGGGATTCTTTATCTTATCCTTGTTTTTCAGGTAGATATAAACCCAAAATTCGCGGCTACCCAATTCCTGCTCGGCAATGATGCGCAGGGTTTCGCCCGATTTCAGCGTGCGCGTCTTTGCTCCCGTAGTGGCGGTGGTAGGTGCCGGCTTAGGCTCTGCTTTCGGCTCCGGCTTGGGTTCTGCCTTGGCCGGTTCGGGTTTAGGCTCTACTTTGGCAGGCTCCGGCTTAGGTTCCTCTTTGGGAGGCTCGGGCTTAGGCTCTTCCGTTGCCGGGGCCGGTTCTTCTGCCGGTTTGGCTTCGGGTGTTTCGTCTACATTGTCTGTGAGCAAGGCTTCGTTGGTTTCATTTACCGGCTTGGGCAATAAAAAGGCGTTCTCCTCATTAAAGCGTTTCTCTTCGTTGCGGACAAACCAAAATACTCCGCCCATTGCCAGCAAGAGCAAGATGCTGACTATGGCAAACCAGTTGATTCCTTTCTTATTATTCTTTTTCTTTATGGTCTCGGCTTTGTATTTCTTCATACTTTCGCTTTCATCCTCCGCCGCAATCACAGGTTCTACTACCGGTTGCACAACTTCCTCAATAATTTCAGGTTCCGGAGGCGCCACTTCTTCTTCGGCCACAATCATGGCCTCTTCGGGGGCAATGGCTTCTTCCGGCTCAACTTCATCGGGAGTAACAACTTCTTCCACTACCTCCTCTATTATCGGCTCTTCTACCGGCTCCACCGGTTCTTCTACTATTACGGCTTCAACGGGGGTTGCTTCCACTTCTTCCACAACCACTTCCGGCTCTGCAACAATCACCTCTTCTATTACCGTTTCTTCTGGTACGATGATTTCTTCTATCACAACGGCTTCAACAGGGACTGTTTCTTCTATTACCTCTACTTCGGGTTCTTTTACTTCTTCGGCTTCGATAATCGCATCCGTTTCTTCCTGCTCGGCTATCTCTTCCGGATTCTCCTCTTCGATAGGAAGAAGCTCCTCTCCCTCTTCCGGCGGCATCTCTACCGACTCGAACAGGGCAAAAGGTTCGTTGATAGTTTCCGACAGTTGGGTATCGGGTGTATAGCTCACCTTATAGTGGGCGGGAATAACCACCCGTTCACCCGTAGTTACGTCTACGCTGGCGCGGTCGTTAACCAACGTCAGCTTAAATGTACCCAGTCTTTTCACCTTCACCATTTTATCTTCCACAAGGGCAGAAGTAATGGTATCGAAGTATTCCTTAAGGAATGCCTCGGCTTCGCGCTTAGTAATGCCCGACTTCTCTGCCAATAAAGCGCTCAGTTCTTGCCAATTGATTCGTTCGTTCATGACTTAATCGATTTTACTTTGTCCTTTAATAATGTGGAAGGCTTAAAGTTGACTATTAACTTGGGGGGGATTAACAGCCGGCTACGGGTAGTAGGGTGAACGCTTATCCGTTCGTTGCGTTTCTTTGTCTCAAAGCTGCCAAAGCCGGTGATAGAGACCATGTTTTCCTTGGTCAGTTCATCGGTAATGATTTCGGCAACCTCTTCCATCCTCTTGGCTACGTCTTCCTTCGAGAGATGGAGGCTCTTTGCTAATGCCGATGTAAATTCTGCAGAATTCATAAGTATAGTATTTAGTGGTGTGTTAGTATTTCTCCTATAAGGTCGTGCAAGTGGCTGTCGGTAATTCGCACTTCGTAGAACTCGCCGATAGTTAGTTCATTCTCTTTGGCGATAAGCACCTCGGGGTCTACTTCGGGCGAATCGTATTGGGTGCGACCGATATAGAAATCGGGTTCTTCGCGGTCGATAATCACCCGTTGCACGCTTCCTATCTTTTGTTGATTTAGTTCTGTGGCAATCTCTTCTTGTATAACCATCAACTTTTCCAGTCGCCGGTCTTTCTCCTCTTGTTCGATGGGGTCGCCGTAATGCCGGTTGGAGTAAGTGCCTTCTTCGTCGGAATAGGTAAAGCCGCCCAAGCGCTCGAAGCGCATCTTGCGAACAAAGTCGAGCATCTCCTCTACATCGGCTTCGGTCTCGCCCGGATGTCCCACCATCATGGTGGTGCGCAAATGTATGCCCGGCACTTCTTCGCGAATCTTTTGCAGCAACTCGGTCGTCTCTTTCCGGGTGATGTTGCGCCGCATCATGCCGAGCATGTGGTCGCTGCTGTGTTGCAAGGCTATATCGAGGTAGTTGCACACGTTTTCTCTTTCGCGCATTACCTTGAGCAAATCCAAGGGGAAGTGGGTGGGATAGGCGTAATGCAAGCGTATCCATTCCACGCCGGGGATGTCGGACAATCGCTCTACCAGCTCTGCCAAGTTGTACTTCTTATACAAGTCCTTACCGTAATAGGTTAAGTCTTGCGCAATCAGTTGCAACTCCTTCACGCCGCCTTTTACCAGTTCTCTCACCTCGTCTTCTATCTCTTCGATAGGGCGCGATTGGTATTGCCCCGTAATCAGGGGGATGGAGCAATAGGCACAATGGCGGTTGCAGCCTTCGGCTATCTTCACATAAGCGTAATGCGAGGGGGTAGTGAGTGTTCTGCGGTTGTAGAGTTCGGCATGATAGGGCTGTTTAAGGTCGGCGAGCAAGTCGGCCCAATTGAATTTGCCGTAGTACTTGTCTACTTCGGGTATCAGCTCTTGCAACTCATCCATGTAGCGTTGCGAGAGGCATCCCATTACGTAGAGGCGGTTTATCTTGTTCTTTTTGCGGGCTTCGCCGAATTGCAGGATCGTATTTATCGACTCCTCTTTGGCATCGCCGATGAAGCCGCAGGTATTGATGACGACAATCTCGCCGTCGGGCCGTTCGGGGTCGTGTGCTACAGCATAGCCGTTGGCCTCAAACTGACGCATCAGCAATTCCGAATCCACCAGATTCTTGGAACATCCTAATGTGATAATGTCGACTTTGTTCTTACGCATTGTCGCCGAATAAGGAATCGACAAATTCCCGCTTGCGGAAAATCTGCAGGTCTTCCAGTCCTTCTCCTATACCGATATATTTTACGGGGATTTGCAATTGGTCTGATATCCCGATCACTACGCCGCCCTTGGCCGTCCCGTCGAGTTTGGTAACCGCCAGGGCTGTGATTTCGGTAGCCTTCGAGAACTCCTGTGCCTGGTTGTAGGCATTTTGTCCGGTCGACCCGTCTAATATCAACAGCACTTCGTGGGGAGCATCGGGAACCACTTTCTTCATCACGTTCTTTATCTTGGTCAGCTCGTCCATCAGGCTCTTTTTGTTATGAAGTCTTCCTGCCGTATCGATAATCACCACGTCGGCATCGTTGGCCACGGCCGACGAAAGGGTATCGTAGGCCACCGAGGCGGGGTCGGAACCCATCTTCTGCTTTACGATGTCTACGCCTACGCGCTCGCTCCAGATGGTCAACTGCTCTACGGCAGCCGCTCGGAAAGTATCGGCAGCGCCCAGGTAAACCTTCTTACCGGCTTTCTTGAAGTGATAGGCCAGCTTGCCAATGGTGGTGGTCTTCCCTACCCCGTTCACGCCCACTACCATAATCACGTAGGGTTTCTTGCCTTCGGGGATTTCAAAATCTTCCAACTCCTCTACGTTGTTATCCACCAGCATATTGGTGATTTCTTCACGGAGGATGCCGGTCAGTTCGCCGGTGTTGATGTATTTATCGCGGGCGATACGTTTTTCTATCCGGTCAATGATTCGCAAGGTCGACTCCACGCCTACGTCCGAGGTGACCAACACCTCTTCCAGGTCGTCGAGCACATCGTCGTCTACCTTCGATTTGCCTGCTACTGCCCGCGTTATCTTTGAAAAAACATTTTCCTTCGTTTTAGCCAACCCCTTGTCGAGGTCTTCCTTTTTCTCTTTCGAGAAGAACTTAAAAAAAGCCATATTGATATTATGATTACTTGCTGATTGGTTTTACTATTACTACGCTGGCAAAGTTAATATAAAAAGGCTTAACTCGCAACCTCCCGCCTGTTTAAAAAGGAGAT
>DAIREI010000159.1:0-4790 GCA_036795675.1 Bacteroidales bacterium | reverse complement strand
AATGCAAAGAAAGACTAAATATTTTATATAAACTAATTATGAACATTTACTTATACTGCTGAAAGCGCACAAAAGTAATATAATTCTGACAAAAATAATAACAAACTCCGACTTTTTTTGTACTTTTGTCATCTCACAGATTCATTTTTAACAGTATTACTGACATTTTTATGAATAAACAGATTCGCATCTATTGCAAGAACAATCATATCTACCGCGATTATCCGGCCGGTATTTCGCTCATGGAGATTTACAATGACATGGATATTACGTTGTCGAGTCCGCTCGTCTGCGCCAAAGTAAACAACAAGACCGAATCGCTGAACTACGCCTGCTACAACCCTAAGGATGTAGAGTTTATCGGGATAGATAATCCTTCGGGGATGCGTACTTATGTGCGGTCGTTATGCTTGGTATTGTCGAAGGCCACACACGATGTCTTCCCCCAAGGCAAACTGCATATCGAGCACTCCCTGTCGAAAGGCTATTATTGCGAACTGTTTCTCGACCGCCCGGTAACCAAGGAAGACATTGCGGTTATCGAAAAGCGCATGTGGGAACTGGTGGAGGCCGACCTCCCTTTCGAGACCATCACCGCACAAATCGAAGAAGTGATTGAACTCTTCAAAAAGGAGGGCTTTGAAGATAAAGCCTTGCTGTTGCAAACCGTGGGCGATAATTACGCCACTTACAACCGGCTCGACGGCTATGTAGACTATTTCTACGACAACCTGATGCCCGGAACCAAGTGGGTTTACCTATTCAAATTGCAGAAATACAACGGCGGGATGCTGTTACGCATACCCGATCCCTGCCAACCCAACGAACTGCAAGCCTTCACCAAGCAAGAAAAGATGATGGGCGTATTGCAAGAATTGGTACAGTACCAGAAAGTGATGCGCATGTCGAACGTGGGCGACCTGAACCGGGTGATACAGGGCGGAGGCATCTCTACGGTAGTGAAAGTAGCCGAGGCCTGGCAAGAAAGAAGAATCATTCGCATTGCCGACGAGATAGCCGACCGCTTCTGCGATGGCGTGCGTATCGTGCTGATATCGGGGCCTTCCTCATCGGGGAAGACCACTTTTTGCAAGCGCCTGCAGGTGCAACTGCTCACCAACAAGATTGTGCCGATAAGCATTTCGCTCGACGATTATTATATCAACCGGGTAGATACCCCGTTGGACGAATACGGCGAGTATGATTACGAATCGCTCTATGCCATCGACCTCCCCAAATTCAATGAAGACCTGGAGAAATTGCTGGCTGGCGAACGGATTGAGCTGCCCACTTACGACTTCAATTTGAGAGAACGGGTATACAAAGGAAATTCTATCAAGATGAGGTCTAACTCTGTACTGATAATGGAAGGCATACACGCCATGAATCCCGATCTGCTTCCTCAGATACCGCCAGAAGTTACCTACAAAGTCTACGTATCTGCCTTGACTTCCATCTCGCTCGACGACCACAACTGCATCTCTACCACCGACAACCGGCTAATCCGTCGTATGGTGCGCGACTACCAGTTCCGCGGCTACTCGGCCATCGAAACCATCTCGCGCTGGCCGCATGTACGTAGGGGTGAAGATAAGTGGATATTTCCTTTTCAGGAAAATGCCGACGCCATGTTCAATTCGGCCATGCTGTATGAACTGGCTGCCCTGCGCAACACAGTCGAGCCTATATTGAAGGAAGTGCCCCGTACGCTGCCCGAATACTCCGAAGCACACCGCCTGCTCAACTTTTTGCACTATTTTAACTACATCGACAGCGACGAACTGCCCCGGACTTCTCTATTGCGGGAATTCCTCGGTGGCAGCAGCTTTAAGTACTAACGATAGCTATTCGTCAATACTTCAACAAAACAAAACGAATAGGAATTCTGTTTATGTGAATAAAGAGCAATTTGCTCGTTTTATTTGTTGTTTTATGATATTATTTTATCTTTGCCTATTGTTTATAACCATTAATCAATACATAGCTTTATGGAAGTTACCCGTTTGTATGACATTTTAGGTCATTATCTGGAGAAATATCCCGATCAAAAAGCCGCACTGGCTTGTAAGCGCGCCGGCGAATGGCTTAAGTTCGGTATCGATGAATACGTTGAATTGACCGATAAAATCAGTTACGGGTTGCTCTCAATCGGCATCAAGCCGGGCGATAAAGTAGGCATCGTGAGCGGAAACCGTCCCGAATGGAATATGGTAGACTTTGCCGCCATGCAGATAGGAGCCATCTCGTTGCCTATCTATCCCACCATCAGCCAAGATGACTATCGCTATATACTCAATCATGCCCAGATGAAAATTATCTTTATCGAAGGTAAAGAGTTGCACAGTCGCCTGGAGCCGGTTTTGCCCGAAGTGGAAAGCCTGGAGCATATTTACACTTTCGACAACTTGGAAAATGGCTACAAATACCTCGACCAACTGATAGAAGCTGGAACTAACAATCCCCAACCCGAAGAACTGAGCCGGCTGAAGGAAGCCAACGACGAACTGGATGTGGCCACCATTATCTATACTTCGGGCACCACGGGCAACCCCAAAGGGGTAATGCTCACCCATCGCAACATCGTACAGAACTTTATGAACCTAAAGCATATCCCAAGCAAGTGGAGTAACCTGTCGCTGAGCTTCCTCCCGATATGCCACGCCTACGAGCGGATGTTGGTTTACCTGTACCAATACCTGGGCATGTCGGTCTACTATGCCGAGAGCATCGGCAGGATAGCCGAAAACATTAAAGAAGTCGACCCCACAATGATGAGTTGCGTTCCCCGCCTGCTGGAGAAGATATACGACAAGCTATACCTGGCGGGAAGAAAACTACCTGCCACCCAACGAATAATCTATTATTGGGCGTTTAAGCTGGCAACCAAATACAAGATAGAAGGCCGCAGTTGGTGGTATAACCAACGCGCCAAGTTGGCCGACAAACTAATTTACTCGAAATGGAGAGCCAATATAGGTGGTCATTTCGATATTGTGGTGTCAGGAGGCTCATCCCTTCAAGCCCATATTGCCGCTTTCTTTTCGGCCATAGGAATGCCTGTATTCGAAGGCTACGGATTGAGCGAAACCTCGCCCGTTATCGCCGTAAGCCAGCGCGTAAAGCATGGGCGCAAGTTCGGCACGGTAGGTTTGCCCTTACCGGGAGTGGAAGTAAAGCTGGGCGAACAAGACGAAATCATGTGTCGCGGGCATTGTGTAATGAAAGGATACTATAAAGACCCTGAACTGACAGCCAAGGTGATCGACCCAGACGGCTGGTTCCATACGGGCGATACCGGGCGCATCACAGATGAAGGGCAATTAATCATCACCGGTCGCCTGAAGAACATCTTTAAGACTTCGTTCGGCAAATACATCAGTCCTGAACTGATTGAAGCCAAATTTACCGAATCGCCCTTTATCGAAAACATGATTGTGGTGGGCGAGAATAAGAAGTTTGCCGCCGCCCTTATCGTCCCCGACTTTGTCTTCCTTAAATCTTGGGCTGCTGAACAGAAAATCAAATACACCACACCCGAAGAGATGATTCAGCAACCCGAAGTAGTGAAAGTATTCCGCGAAGAAGTAGCTAAATACAACAAAAACTTCGGCGACTACGAACAAGTAAAGCGCTACAAGCTGATCCCCGACGAGTGGACACAGCAGAACGGTATGCTCTCCCCTACTCTGAAAGTAAAAAGGAATGTAATAGAAGAACGATATAAAGACGAGATAGAGGGGTTGTTTCAGTAGAAAAGGAGACCATTTTCGTGAGGTCACGAAAATGATAATACAATTTCAGAAAATACATTTTCTCTATAGAATAGATTGTGGATTAATAATTATTTGGTATCTTTGGCTTTGAATTAATCAACCCTTAACAAATAAACAACATGGATTTACAACGTATTTTGCAACACAAAAACTCTTTCGACAAGATTGTTCATCATATCAACAATGAAGATGATTCCGAACAAGTAGAAATCTGGTTTGCCCGCGAACTGCAATTGGTTTTGGGCTATGCCAGATGGGAGAATTTTATTGTCGCTATCGACCGGGCGGTCGATTCTTGTAAAACACAGAATATCAACGTGGATGACCATTTTCGTGAGGTCACGAAAATGGTCGAATTGGGTAGTGGAGCTAAGCGTGAAGTAAGCGATTTTATGCTTACTCGTTATGCCTGTTATCTGATTGCTCAGAATGGCGATCCAAAAAAAGAAGAGATTGCTTTTGCACAAAGTTATTTTGCCTTGCAAACACGCAAAGCAGAACTGATAGAAGAACGCATACTCTTATTATCCCGGCTTGAGACAAGAGATAAGTTACGGGCTTCTGAAAAACTATTATCACAAAACATCTACGAACGGGGCGTGGACGACAAAGGCTTCGGTCGTATTCGCTCCAAAGGAGATACGGCTTTATTCGGCGGATATACTACCGAAGATATGAAAAAGCGTTTGGGCGTAAAATCGAGCCGGCCGTTAGCCGATTTCTTACCTACATTAACCGTTGCTGCCAAGAATCTGGCAACAGAGATGACCAACTACAATGTAGGCACTAAGGATTTGATTGGCGAAAGCCTATTACCGCAGAGCATATACAAAACAATTCCAGCGTAAGAGATATGCTTGGAAGTAGGGGAATTAAACCGGAAGAGCTTCCCGCTGCCGAAGACATAAAAAAGGTGGAACGAAAAGTCGTTAACGATGAGAAGAAAATCGTAAAAACTACTAAGAAGCTACCTAAGAAGTAATAATCCGCTCATTTTTTTGTACCTTTGCATCCTTA
>DAIREI010000158.1:0-4804 GCA_036795675.1 Bacteroidales bacterium | reverse complement strand
GGATTCCCCTGTCGGAAGCCGCACTGAAAGCGATATATTATTCATCAAGACCATAACCGGATGCGTTCAAGCTGCAACTTCTTGCAAAAATCTTATAAATGCCTTAATTAAAACAAAAAAAAGTACTATATTTGCAGGCTGAAAAATGAACCCTAAACGGATTAATAAAAAACAATAATAAGAGAATACAATGCAAAACAAAGGATTTGTAACGTTTATCGCAGTTGCGTTAACACTGATTAGTTTGTTTTATTTGTCATTCACCTTCGTGACAAATAAGTACTACAAAGAGGCTAAGAATTATGCTACATTGCCCGACGGCTCTATCGACTCGAAGAAGGAAGTGGAATACCTCAACCAGCATGCCACCGATACGGTATGGTTGTGGTACACACTGGAGAAGTGCCGCGCCAATGAAATTAACCTTGGTCTCGACCTGAAAGGCGGTATGAATGTAATTGTGGAAGTTCCCGCAGGCGACGTTCTTCGCTCATTATCCCAAAACCACCAAGACCCAGACTTCGACGCCGCCATTAAAGCTGCCGACGAACTTTACAAAAAAGGAAGCTCGGATTATATCTCCGATTTTATCAAGGAGTATAAGAGCATTAAAGGGCCAAACGCCAACTTGTCTTACATCTTCGACGTGGCCTACGACCAAATCAGCATTAACACCAGCGATGCCGACGTAGAGAGAATATTAAGGGCCGATATGGAAAGCGCTATCGATAATTCGTTCAATATCTTGCGTAACCGTATCGACGGACTGGGCGTCTCGGCTGCTTCTATCCGTAAGCTGGGTAAGGAAGGACAAATATCGGTTGAACTTCCCGGAGCAAGAGACCCCAAAGCCATAGAAGAGATGCTGCAAAGTACGGCTAACCTGCAATTCTGGCTCACCTGGGCCGATAATGAAATCCATTCATACATGATGCAGGCCAATAATATTATACGTGACAAGCAGTTGGCTGCCGATGCCGATACTCCCGCCGAAGAGGCAGAGGAAACGGTAACCAATGAGGAAATCGCACAAACACCACCGGCCGAAACTACCGAGCCTACCGATGAAAATACGGCTCTTCTCGATTCGCTTGCTGCAGATAATACCGAAGACCTGCTGGGCGAAGAAGAGGCTTTATTGACTTCAAACATCGACAAAAATATCTATCCTTTCTTTGCTGCATTAGACAGGCACCCGCAAATGATGACCGGTTCGCCGGCCATTACCGCCGTGCCCGAAAACAAGAAAGCACTTATCGACTCCTGCCTCAATGTTCCTGAGGTGAAAGAGTTGTTCGAAAACGCTCATATCGTCTTTGCCTGGTCTGCCCGATCGGCCGAGGGAACGAATAACCTTTTTGAGTTGATTGCTCTGAAGGGCGTACAGAAAGACCCGACCTCCAATGTTTACGGTCCTATATTAGACGGCGACGTAATTGCCGATGCAAGAGACGACTTTGATGCCGCCAACAGACCCGTAGTGAGCATGACCATGAAGCGCGAAGCGGCGCAGGATTGGGCACGCATCACCGGCGAAAATGTGGGCAAACCCATAGCCATTGTGCTGGATAATAAAGTATATTCCTATCCCCGTGTAAATGAAAGAATAGCCAGTGTAAGTTCTCAAATCTCGGGTAACTTCACTACCGACGATGCCAAGGCATTGGCCAATATCCTTAAATCGGGTAAAATGTCGGTTCCCGCCAAGATCATTCAGAGCGAAATAGTAGGTCCGTCGTTAGGCCAGCAAGCCATCAACCAAGGGCTTATGTCGTTCCTTGTGGCCTTGGTGGTACTACTTATCTATATGATGGTGGTATACGGCTTCCGTCCCGGTATGATTGCCAATGGCGCCCTGTTGCTCAACCTCTTCTTTACAATGGGGGTTATGGCCTCGTTCCATGTGGTGCTTACGCTGTCGGGTATAGCGGGTATCGTATTGGCCCTGGCTATTGCAGTAGATGCCAACGTGTTGATATACGAACGTATTAAAGAAGAACTTCGCGGCGGCAAGAAGCTGAAAGCAGCCGTTGAAGAAGGATATAAGAAAGCCTTCTCCGCTATCTTCGACGCCAATATAACCTCGGTGCTTACTTGCGTTATCTTGTTGGCTTTCGGTACAGGCCCCATCCGCGGATTCGCCTTCACGCTGCTTATCGGTATCATCGTATCGTTCTTTACGGCAGTATTCCTTACCCGTCTTACCTATACCGTGTCTATGGAGAAAGGTCGTCTGAGAAATATTACCTTTACCACTCCGTTGACAAAGAACTTCTTGGTAAGCCCTAATTTCGACTTCCTGAAGAGCAGAAGATTAGTCTACATTGTAGTTGTTGTAATAGCAGTTGGCTTTGTTGGCATATTGCTGGGAAGAGGATTGAACCAGGGTATCGACTTTACGGGTGGACGTAACTACCTGGTTGAATTCTCGGAGCCGGTAAATACGGTAGAAGCCCAATCATTGCTCGATCCTTATTTCGATAACCATACACCCAGCGTTATTACCGTAAGCCGTACCAACCAGATACGTATCTCTACCAACTACGGGAATAATGTAGATTCGATGGAATTTAACGGATCCATGCAATCGGTAGACGACATTATCAAGCAAAAAATCTATGAGGCATTCAGTACGGAGTCGGGCTTGCTGAAAGGCGTGTCTTACGACGAATTTACCCACGAAACCGATTACATACAAGGTTCGTCGGCTGTAGGAGCAAGCATTGCCAGCGATATGAAGCGCAATGCAACCATTGCTGTAATCTTTACCGTAATCGCTATCGGATTATATATCTTGATCCGTTTCCGCGATATATCGTATAGTGTGGGTACGATTCTGGCCCTTAGCTTCGATGCCTTATTTATCTTGGGTATGTACGCCTTGTTATGGGGATTTGTTCCCTTCTCGCTCGAGATAGACCAGACCTTTATCGGCGCCATGCTTACCGCCATCGGTTACTCGGTAAACGACAAGGTGGTAATCTTCGACCGTGTGCGCGAGTACAGGCAACTCTATCCCAAGGGCGATAGGTACGAGACCTTCAACAATGCGCTCAACTCTACGTTGAATCGTACGTTTAACACCTCGTTCAGTACCTTGCTCGTATTGATAATTATCTTTATCTTTGCCGGAGAAACTATTCGCAGCTTCGCCTTCGCAATGATATTGGGTATTATCTTCGGTACGATTTCATCGTTGTTCATCGCCGCTTCTGTAGCATACGACATGCAAAAGAGCAAGAAGAACAAAAAGAAATAAGCTACTTAACATTACAGCATATTTTACCATGCCATTGCCCCCGGGGTGATGGCATTGGTGTTTTAAGGGGGTTGGGGACATCTTTCCTACTTCTTCTGCTTGCGACAACAGGCCGGCACAATCGTCCCAATAGGGTGAAACTGTTGTCTCAATAGGGAGAAACGCTCGTCTCAATAGAGTGAAACGAGCGTTCCATGGGTTTGAAACGAATGGGGCCATAAAAAAAGCCCGATCTTGAAGGAGATCAGACTTTTTTGTTTTAGTATGATTGCCGGAGCGCGTGGCGCTCACTATTCATTCATTCATCAATATTTAATTCCTAATGATTTTAATATACTTTGAGCCCTTTCTTGAGCCGGATCAATGCTTAATATCTTCTTGAAGTATTCGCCGGCTAAATCGTTGTTTTTATTCATGATATAATAAGAACCGAGGTAGTAGTAGGCTTCAATAAGGTCTTTGTTTCTTGCTCCGTTGGCGTTGTTGGCTTCCATTATCTCTATTGCTTTTTCGTAATAGGGCTTGGCCAATCCATCCATTTTATCGGTCAGTTTTTGCTGACGGGAATCGACCAGCGAGTTGATGCGGGCTCTCCAGAAATAGCCAAGGTAAGAATCTGGCGAACGTTCGGTTACTTCTTCAAAAGCTTTGTCTCCTTTTTCAACGTACTTCATCATCTCTGCCTCGTTATCTTGATTAAAATAATTGGTTGCTTCGGCATAACAAGCACTTCCATAAAAGAAGTAATCGGTAGAAACGGGGGTTGTGCCTTCGGCGTTAAAGTATTTTTCGTAGTATACGATAGCGTTGGGATAATCGCCCAAACCTTCGTAAGCGGTAGTCATCTCGCGGTATATCTCACCCAGGTTGGCGCCTTCGATGGTTTCGGCTTTCTGGTAAGCGGCAAGCGCTTCGCTGTATTCCTTGTTTCCTAAGTGTAGGCGAGCCAACGTGGTATAATCCAAATAAATAAGCATCTTGGGGTCGGCCTTGCTAAGGAAGCTGTTCATGGCTTGAAGTCCCTTGTTATAATCTTCCAGCTTATAGTAGTTATAGGCTTGCAAACGAAGCATGATTACATCGTTGGGGTCTTCTTTCAGTACTTGTTGAATCTGGTTTAGCGACTCTTGGTATTGGTCGGTAAAGTAAAGCAACTGCGCATAGTTCTTTTTCTGCTCTATAGGTACGCCGGGGATAGAGATGAACTTCTCGTAGGCTTCGATGGCCGACTTGTAATTTCCCAATTGATAGTTGATGTCGCCGATGTAAGCGTAGGCGGGGATGTAATTGGGGTCGATAGCCAATAATTCATCCAGCTTTTGCAACGCCAACGAGCGGTTGAGGTTCTTGTATCCACGGGCAAACTTCAGGTAAGCTTCTTTGTTGGTCGGATCGAACAGAATAGCGTTTTCGTACCAGCGGCCGGCTTCGCCCATGTTGCCTTCTCTCTCGAACTTATTACCGCGAACTACCGCAATACCGGGGTATTTCTTGTTATATTTCTCTGCTTTCTTCAAAGCGTCCTCCATTTCTTTGTCCATGCCG